>NZ_JBFUMV010000006.1:0-190839 GCF_054049175.1 Microbacterium sp. P5_E9
GCGAAGAGCTGGTTTACCCGAGCTCCTGCGACGATTTCTGTGCAGAACTGGTCGAGCGTGCTGACGGATGGTTCGCCGTGGCTCAGGTCGGAAGCGAGCTCCAGTGTTTGCCCGTCAGATTTGCGAGATCGAGTGTCCTCGGCGCGCGTCTCGATCGAACCCGTACTGTTTGCCGAAACTGCCGGCTCATGCTCAGTCGGTGGCAAATACTTCCCGGCGGAATGCTCCTCCGCACTCTTGGAAACGACGCCAGGATCGGTTTGGTCGCGACGGTCGGTCTGGATTGCGGGCGTTGCCGCGTCCGTCAGTTCGAACAGAAATGGCCAACGGGCGCGCGCATCATCTGGCAGAAGATCCGGTCGATCTTCCGAATCCCAAGTCAGTCGCTTTCCTTCGCGTGGTGACACACCAGCGATCTTTCGGAACTGGGTGCTCAGACGATCCCACTCTTTCTGAGCAAGTGCGGGAGTACCGAGGTCTTGGGCCCTCTTGCGGAGGATGCGGAAGAAGGTCGCGTCGCCCTGCTCGCTGAGGATCAAGGCAAGGATCTGGGCGGAAGACTCGGGATTAGCCCAGGCGGCATCCCAAACATCCGGGAGGGCGTAGCGAATGAAGGTGGAACTTCCAAACTCGGTGTCTAGAAAGGCGCCGGACTGCACTGTTTGGAAGCTGCMATCCTCCCACTCGACGTCKAGCGACTCGCCGGACTTCGATCTCAACCTACCGACGCGGGCGGGCGAGTTCCTCTCGAAGACGACTGTGGGGCGATCAGGCACGGCACGAGTCTATGGTTTCGGCGCCCGCGGAGAATCTGAGAGTGTATGGCTATGCGTCAGCTCTTCGTATTCGAGACCGTTGATGGTGATGATCGGGTGGCTGAAATTGCGTGCCTTGCGGTGAGCGAGCAGGAGGCGCTCGAAATGCTCGTGGCAGAAGGGTACGAAGGATCGCTTCTCGGGGCGGTCGCCCTCGGCGGAGAGCCGTTTAGGGCGCGCCGGCCGGAGGACCAATCAGCCAGCGAGACCGACGTCGCGTGGCCGGATGACATCGGCGAAGTCCCTGAAGCTACGGCGCCCCTGGAGGTTCAGTCGACGGACGGTTCGCAGATCGGCGACAACATGGGTGCGGTCGCCGAGGAATCCGGAACGCAGCCTGTGTCCGCGGAACCTGGTTCCGATCAGGATGTGACACCAACGGTCCCGCCGCTGACTGGGCTCCACATCGTCGCACGTGACTATGCAATGGTGAGCGTGTACGCGGTAGGTCTGGATGTAGCGAGCGTGGCGGGCGCGGTCGGCGTCACTCCGCGCGAAGCGGCGCGTCGTCTCGCGTTCCATCTGCTCGGCACCGTTGACGAGGGTTCGCAACGTGCAGACGCGAGTCGAATGGTTCTCGAGATCGACGAAAGGCTCGCCTCCGTCGCTGACCTTTACCTAGGCGGTATGTCGATCACCGAAATGGCCGATGCCTTGGGTCACAGCGGTTCAGATGTCGTGTGGGCTCTGCTGGACGCACCCTCGCGGGTCGTCGCCGTAACGCCCGCAGTTCTTCGCTCGCTGAGAAGTGACCTCGATATTCGCAGAGGTGTGGCGGCTCGCTGATCTGCCTGCTGCCCACTCCGCGCGGTGATCTGGGCCTCGCCTACAGCTCCCATCCAGGCTCCCGCGGGCGAGTGGGAGACAATGATATGGGCTCGCGATGGCGTGAGCTCGATCAGACGTGAATCGCGTCTCGAGTGGACGCGCTCCTGGGGTAGTTGATGGACTTTCTGGCTGTGCTCGCGACGATCATCGTCGTCTTGGCATTGGTGTTTGTGGTGTCGTCGCTTACTGAGCTGAGACGCGACAGAGTTCGCCGTAAGGCCATGGAGTCGGAGCGACTCCGCGTCCACGCCGAAAGGGCGAAGGCGGAAGCCGCACGACGAGTCGCAGTTGCGAAAGCCGCCAAAGCCGCGGCCGCCGCGGCCGCCGCGGCCAAGGATGCCGACGCGCGCCGAACCCAGATGCTCCAGGACGTCGCCGCGCAGCGGCAAGCTTCACGACCTGTACCCCCGACGCCATTGATGAACCCGCGCGACGAGGCGTTTCATATCGAAGCTGCGAAGAAGCGGGATCAACAGGCACGAGCGGATGTCCTCCGGACCGCGGCTCAGCAGAAGCCGGCCGCTCCCAAGGTCGTGTCGCGGACTAGCACCGCCCGAGTTCGGCAACTCAGCGAACCATCCAACGACAGCGAGCGCGAATGGGCCGCCGGCGAGGACCTTGAGCTCATAAGACTCTATGAAACCCACGCTCCCGTCGTCGTCATTGCTCAAACTATGCAGATCGACCAACTGCAAGTTGCGCGACGTCTCGTGCGGGTCATGCTGAACCCGCGCGGAGAGATAAACGATCGCGAAGGATCACCGCGATCCGGCGCCGCCTACAGTCACGACGAACGGGCCAAGCTGATCGCATGGCATCACGCAGGGGTTCCGTTGCCGGTAATCGCTGTCAATGTGGAACGGACGCAGCTTGGGGTTGGGTGGCAGATCGTCGAGCAGGGGCATCTTGATGTGCCGCTTGCCGTCAGGGAGCGGCTGAAGGCGGGCAAGACCGCGATCTCCACAGTGTGGCTTGCACGGCAGCGAAGCAAGAATGACGACGCACAGTCTCGTCGCCCAGCACCTGCCATCGTTAGTCCGGGAGATGTCTCGTCCGCCTCGCTCAAGTCGAGACCTGTCGCTCCGATTCACACGCGACCTGTACCCGCTTTAGCGGCGCCGTCGATACCGCGGCCTATCCCGAAGGCGAGTCTCGCGCCGGCGGCAGCTGCGGTGGGTAGTCCGCACAAGGTGGCTGCCTCGAAACCTGCCGCGTCAACCTCCAAGCCGAAGGATCAGCGGCCGTCGGGTGCAGCGTTCCCGCATCGCAGATGGTCGATCGAGGAAGATAATCAGCTGGCGGCGATGTATGTGAGGAACGCAGACCTCGCTGACATCGTGGACGAGGTGGGGGTCGAGTTGCGCCAAGTTGTTCATCGGCTCGTCGACATTGTTCTCGACAACATGCCTCACGGTGACCGCGTGACGTGGCCTGTCGAAGATCGAGAGCTCCGAGACGACGATTTTCGACGGATCAAGGCCGACTACGAAGCTGGCGCGCGAGTGAAAGCAATCGCGAGCGCCATGAATACGCACCGCGACGTCGTGGGTCGGGCCATTCTCGTTCACGTCCGCCCGAGGATCCCCGCCGAGGTCGTCGAGCGCGCACGCAGGGGCGAGCGACTCACGGAGAGCGATCACTGAGTCGCGCCGAGTAGAACGCGAACCCGCTGCTCGGGGTTGAACGAGCGGAGCGAGACGAAACGGCGCGGCCGTTTACCTACTGGGGCGGGGTCTCCGCGGAGCCGTCGAGCTTCTTCCGTTTGGGCGCGGGGGCGAGGAGCTCCGCGGACCCCGGCCGCAAACGTCGAGCAGTACCGATTCGAGCGTCAAACGTTGATATTCCAACTGATGGCAGCCACCACGCAGGAGTCCTCCCGGTGGGCGCCAAAGTAGATGAGCGCTCTTGGGGAAACGATGCGCGAAGTTCTGGAGCGAGCAGAGAGCGTTCCTGCCACGACGCATGAGGATCGGTCTCAGCCGAGCCCGTCCCACGCTGTCAGCACCACGAGCCGGTCAGTCGCGCGCGTCGCGCCGGCGTAGATGAGGTCGAGCATCCGATCGCTGCGCTGGCCCGAGATGTCCGTGAGGATGACCGCGGGTGCCTCCATCCCCTTGAACTCGTGGATCGTGCCCCATCGCACGTACGAGGCGTCGCGGATGCCGGAACCCAGCGTCGACACGAGCTTCCTCTCCATCGACCGCAGGGCAGCCGAGTCGCGGAACGGGGCGAGGATCACGACATCCTTCGGTCCGTAGCCTTCCGACCGCAGTTGTCGGACGGCGGCGTCGAGCAGACCGATCTCGTCCTCGCGGGAGCCGAACCGCTGGACGGTGACGGCGTTCTCGTCGTAGCCGTCGCGCCGATAGGTCGCGCAGAGTCCGTCACGCCCGCTGGCATGCTCCGCCCACGCGCCGATGTCGCGCCGGTTGCGGCAGTTCGTGTTGAGGTCGACTGGTGTGGCATGGGGGATGCGCCGCTCGAACACTGCGCGTGAGTCGCCGGTGCCCGACTTGTAGATGTTCTGGTTCGAGAAGTCGCCGAGTACGAGCAGTCGTCCGAGTGAAAGCCCGCCGACGAGGAGCGCGTCGAGGAAGTCGAGGTTCACGTCTGTCGCGACATCCTGCGCTTCATCGATCACGAGGTAGTCGTACAGCGGCTCGAACCCCGCGGTGGTGGCGGCATCCAGCGCGCGCAATGGCAGCTCGATGCTGTACCAGTCGGATGCGACGTCCGCGCCGTCGGCGGGGGAGGCGACGCCGGCTACCCGTTCCATCTCGGCGTGCAATCGTCGCACCGTGACCCCGTCGACATCGTTCAGGTGCTCCTGCAGCTGCTCCTCGAGCAGGCGGTTGAAGCACACCACGAGCACCTGGTCGCCCTGCGCGGCATGCCGGCGTGCGGCGGCTTCGGCCATGTACGTCTTGCCCGTGCCCGCCGGCCCTTCGACGATCACCTGCCGCGCACGGGCGACCATGTCGAGCACCGCTAGTTGGTCCGCGGTGTGCTTGAGGAGTTCGCCCTCGCGCCGCCGTTTGCGCTCGGCAGGCTTGATCTCCGCATCGAACACCGGGGAGAGCGCCGCGCGGATCCGCTCCACGCGCTCCGCCGACGGCTCGCCGTCGACGTGCCGATATCCGACCTTCTTCGCGGGTGTGTCACGGTCGATCGCGCCCAGCACCCGACGGACCGCGGATGCCGCGTTCCCCAGGTCTGCGGCATCCATCACTGCCCACTCGTGCCAGCCGATCGCCGAAGGGATGTTCTGCCGCGCGATCGCGGTGAACCACACCGCATACCCTGCCGGGTAGGAAACCGGCTCGAGGGACCGCTGCCGCAGGAACTCCATGATGCTGTGGAACTCGCCGCTGGCCTGCTGGAACGGAGAGCGGGTGGTCCAGTCGTCGTTGCCGAGCTTCCAGCGAGCGGACGCGTCGGCCTGCACGCGCAAGTGCGACTTCACCTCGATCACCAGGATGCCGTGACCCGGCGCGAGCACGACGAAGTCCGCCTCGCCCTCGAACTGGCTCACGTGCCGGCCGATGCCGAGCGAGTGGAAGACGACCCAGTCGTCGGTTGCGGGGGCGTCGCGGAGCGATTCGAAGGCCGCGTGCTCGCCCGGTGGTGCGTCGTCGGCGATCGTGGCCGGGATCATGCGCGACATGATCGGACTCTACCGAGCGACGGTGGCGCACGGTTGATTCGCGGTCGCGCGCCGCCTTCGCCCTGCGGATGTCGGTGCCAGGTCGCATAATGGCGAGTGCCGGACGGCACTGCCGCCGACTCGGGCAGCCGAGGGGTGCTGAAGAACCAGCATCCAGCGTGAACAACGAAGGGGAAGGCTTGTCCAGTATCCCGCCGCCGCGGATGTCGCCTCCGCCGGCCGCACCTGAAGTGCCCGAGGGCGACAAGAGCTTCGTCGTGACGGTGCTTCTGTCTTATCTGCTGGGCGTCCTCGGTGTTGATCGCTTCTACCTCGGGAAGATCGGTACGGGGTTCCTCAAGCTCCTCACTTTCGGCGGCTACGGCATCTGGTGGCTCATCGATCTGCTGATCACGCTCTTCGGCGCCCAGCGCGACGCGTCCGGCAGGCGTCTGGCGGGATACGACGAATACAAGAGGTCGACATGGGTCGTCGCGGGCGTCGTCGTGGCGTACCCGATCTTCATCCTCTTCGTCGCCGGCATGATCAGCGCGGCCTTCGGCACCACCGATTCGGGGCGATTCGGATGGATACTGCTGGGACTTCTCGCGGCTACCGCGGTCGCCGGTGTGGTGATTTGGCTACGGTATCGGCGCCGCAGGCCCGGTACGGATACGAGCGCCATGAGTGCGGCGCGACAAGTCCCGGCTCACATCCGCACGCGCATCGAGAAACTTCTGGGGCTCCAACAGGTCTATGTGGAGCGTGCCTCTATCGGGGACGAAGTCTCTGCGACGGTCGTCGGGCAGGTGGATTCGCTCGTCGCGAATGTCACCGAACTGTTCCGGCGGCTGGGGCTCAAAGCCGACAAGGCGCAGCGGGGTCTCGCCCAGGCTGAGTACGAAGACAAGTTGGACAAGCTCATCGCGGCTCTTGACCGCGACTATCTGCTGGACCTGCTCGCCAACCCTCGATTGTGGGACAACCCGGAGCACCGCGTCCAAGAGGTGCACACGGCGATCGACGCCGTGGATTCCCAGTTGCTCGAGAGCATCAAGCAGGTCAACGCTCGACGGGGGCTGGTGTTTCGGGTCCCGCTCGGCAGCCTGATCGGTCGACGTAAAGCCCTGGACGACTGGCAGCGCGACTTCGACAGTGCCTCGGGCGCCGAGTAGTGCGGGTGCGCGGGCTGCAGTCGTGGTGCAACAACGTGAGGCTGGGCATCGGAACCGGCATGGATGAGGATTAGCGCACGTGGCCCCTTCAGCATTTCGTTTCGCAATGCCCAAACCTGTCCGGATCACAGGCAGGTCGTCGAGCATCACGAACTCCTTCGTGAATGGCATCGTGCCGATCATTTGGCCGACCGAGGACCAGATCGACGAGGCGCTTGCGATTCTCGGCATGAGCGCCATGGTCGTCTGCGCCTATTGCGGCGACGGCGCCACGGAGTGGGATCATCTGCGTCCGCTGGTCATCGGCAAACAGCCGACGGGTTACATCCACGAGATCCACAATCTTGTCCCGGCATGCGGCAAGTGCAACCAGAGCAAGGGCAACAAGGCCTGGCAGGCGTGGATGTTCGGGCCGGCGAGACTCTCACCGCTGACCCGCGGAGTCTCAGGCCTGGAGGCGCGCGCGGAGCGACTTACGGCGTACGAGGAATGGGGAACGCCGACGCAGGTCGACTTCGCCGCAGTCGTCGGCGAGGAGTTGTGGGCCCAGCATTGGCGCAACCACGAAGCCATCCTTCAGCTCATGCGGGACGCCGAAGCGACGGTGAATCTGATTTGCGACAGGGTGGCGGCGTCGAGCTCAACGCTCGAGCCACCGCCGCTCGCTGCGAGTGAGTAGCATCGCCGGAGGGAGGCCGCATGCCCACGCATACGACCGCGTATGGCGATGACGCCGTCGCGAAACTGAGGGACCTCGTGGCGGAGGCGAAGGCAGGTTCGCCACTCGCGCCCGTCACCGTCATAGTTCGCGACAACATCGCCGCGATCAGCGTGCGCCGCGCGCTCGCTGTCGGCGTCGGAGGCCAACGCGGAGTCGCCGCCGTCAACGTGACGACGCTCCGTCGCCTCGCGGAGCAGCTGCTCGCCGCGGCGGGCGACACGCTGCCACCGGTCACATCGGCACTGCTGACAGCGCTCTGGCGGCGCGAGCTTGCAGATGATTCCGGATGCTTCGCCCCGGTCGTCGAGCATCCCGCCACGGTTCGCGCACTCGTGCGGGCGCACGGCGAACTTCGGGAACTCGACGACCAGCAGCTCTCTGTCATCGCCGAGTCGAACGAGCTGTCGGCAGATCTTGTTCGGCTGCACCGACGAGTCGCAGAGCGCGCACTTGCGGGCAGGCGCGACGAGACGGCCGTGATCGAGGCCGCGACGACCTTGATCGCCGAGGGCGGAGCGCAGAGCGCCGAGCTCGGGCCGGTCATCCTGTACGTTCCCGACGATCTCGCTCCGAAGGAGCTGGGCCTGCTCGCGGCGTTGGATGCGGCATCCCGTGTCACAACGCTCCTCGGACTCACGGGGGAACCGAGCGTGGACGGGGCGCTGTTCGAAGGGTTCGGCGAGACCGGCGACGCGGACGCTTCGACAAGCTCAGCGACCGCGCTGGGCTCAGCGACCGCGCCTGGCGCGACGACCGGGGCTCATCGGGTCCTGCACGCGTCGGACTCCGACGACGAGGTGCGCGCGATCGTGCGCGAGGTGCGTGCCCTGCTCGCGGACGGCGTCCCAGCGCACCGGATCGCGGCGCTCCATCCGGTTGCAGGGCCGTACGCCCGGTTGCTGCATGATCACCTCGCGGCATCCGGAATCGCGACCAACGGACCTGGGGTACGACCGCTGCGCGACCACGCGATCGCCGACGGGTACCTCGCACTCCTCGCCCTCGACTCGGACGACCTGCGCCGCGACGCGTTCTTCGACTGGCTGGGACGGGTGCCGGTGCGCATCGGCGACGGCACGGCGACAGTTCCCCGCACGCGGTGGGAGCGACTTTCACGTGAGGCCGGCATCACCGGCGGCGATTGGGCCGAGCGCCTCGCCGATCACGAGGCCCGGCACCAGGCTCGTCTCGATGCGGATCGGGACAATCCCGACGCGAGCGAGCGATCTCTCGCCTACCGCGAACGCTCCATCCTCGAAACGCAAGAGTTCGGGGCTTTCGTCGCCGAGCTGCGGCATCGACTTCAAGAAGGCCGCGCGCTCACCGGCTGGGCAGCACTGGGGGAGTGGGCGCGGGCGATGTTCCGCCGATACGTGGGTCCCGCCGACGCGATGACCCGGCTGCCCGAGCCCGAGCAGCGCGCCGCGAGCGCGATCGATGTCGTGCTCGGAGCGATCGTCGAGCTCGAAGGCATCGGGGACTCGCCACGGCTGAGTGAGCTCGTCGAGATCCTGGAGGTCGATCTCGACGCGCGCAAACCCCGCGTCGGTCGGTTCGGCGACGGGGTGTTCGTCGGGCCGATCTCCGCCGCCCCCTCGCTCGACGTCTCGCATTTGTTCGTGCTCGGGCTATCCGAAGACCTCTACCCCGGCCGCCACCGGATCGATCCGCTGCTCTCCGAGCCCCTCCGCATTGCCACGGGTGGGGCGCTTCCGACCGCCCGGGATCGACTGCGGCGAGACCATCGTGCTGTGCTTGCGGCGTTCGCGGCCGGAGACCAGGTCGTCGCGAGCTTCCCGCGCGGAGATCTGCGCCGCGGCGCGGAGCGCCTGCCGAGCCGTTGGCTGATGCCGACCCTTCGCGCCTTGACCGAGCAGCCCGAGCTCGAGGCGACGCGCTGGGCCGAGGCATCCGGTGCGGAACTGCGCTCGGTCGCCTCGCACTGGGAAGGTGTCTCGCGCGCCGATCGTCCGGGCAGCGAGCAGGAATGGCGACTGCGGCACTTCGCCGGCGGCGGCGTACTCGTCGACGACGATGCGCTCGGCAGCGCCCTAGAGCACATCGATGCCCGTCGCGCGGATGACTTCACCCGCTTCGACGGCAATCTCGAAGGCGTCGAAGGTCTGCCCGACTACGCCGACGGCTCCGCGCTGATCTCGCCGACCGCGCTCGAGCGCTACGCGGACTGCCCACATACGTTCTTCGTGGAGCGGATGCTGAACGTCAAACCGCTCGAGACGCCCGAGGAGATCATCACGATCCGACCGTGGGACCTCGGCTCGATCGTGCACGAGGTCATGGACCGCCTGACGACCGAGGCCGACGCACTGCCCGGGTACGGCGAGCCGTGGAGCGCCGCAGATCGCGAACGGATGCACGCCATCACCAACGAGGTCATGAGCGACTTCGAGCGCCGTGGACTCACCGGCCACCCGCGACTCTGGGATCGCGAGCGCGACCGCCTTCACCAGGACCTCGAGGCGATCCTCGATCTGGATGACGCGGCACACCGCACCCGCGACTCGCGCGTGGTGGCGAGCGAGCTGCCCTTCGGCATGCGCGGACACGCCCCCGTGCGCATCGAGCTCGAAAAGGGCTCGATCGCCATGCGCGGCAGCGCCGATCGTGTCGACGAGACCCGCGACGGAACCTTGATCGTCACCGACTTCAAGACGGGCAGTGCGAAGAGCTTCACCGACATCTCCAAGGACCCGGTCGTCGCGGGCAAGAAGCTGCAGCTGCCCCTCTACGCGCACGCTGCTCGCGCCGCCTTCGGCAACGACAACGTCGATGCCGGGTATTGGTTCATCGGCCGACGAAATCGCGGCGAGCGTGTCGATGTGCGGCTCGACGCTCACCTCGAGGAGGTCTACCGTTCTGCACTCGAGACGCTGACCACCGGCATCCGAGACGGACGATTCATCGCCCGACCCCCGGCATCCGATGACTTCGCGTGGGTGCAATGCGCGTTCTGCAACCCTGACGGTGTCGGCTACGGACACGTGCGCGGCGCCAGCGAGCGCAAGAGGGCGGATGCCGCGCTCGCGAACCTCTTCGCTCTGCTCGACCCGTCCGTGCTCAGCGCGTCGGCATCGAACGGGGAGGTGAGCGAATGACCCTCGCCGATGAGCCGGACCGCGGCGATGAACCGCCCCTGGCCGATCAGCCGGCCCGCGACCAGATCCGCGGCGAGCTGCACGAAAACCTCTTCGTCGACGCCGGTGCGGGAACGGGCAAGACCTCCGCCCTCGTGGATCGCGTCGTCGGCTCGGTGATGGTCGACGGAGTGCCGCTCGCCGAGACGGCCGTCGTCACGTTCACCGAGAAGGCCGGAACCGAACTGCGGGATCGGCTGCGCGCCGCGTTCGAGAAGGCCCACACGGCAGCCGACGATCGGGCGACCCGTGCGCGCGCGCAGACTGCGCTCGATGACCTCGACGCGGCGGCGATCGGGACGCTGCACTCGTTCGCGCAGCGGGTGCTCTCGGCCTTTCCGATCCAGGCGGGCATGCCGCCGCTCATCGAAGTGCTCGACGAGGTCGGTTCGTCGGTCGCGTTCGACGCCCGCTGGTCGGTGATGTGGCGACGGATGCTGGACGACGACGCCCTCGCCGAGCCGCTGGAGCTCGCCCTCGCGGTGGGCCTCAACGCCGATCAGCTGCGCTCGCTCGCGCGTGCGTTCGGCAGCGACTGGGACCTCATCGAGTCGCACGTGCTGGCCGATGAGCCACGACCGATGACGATGCCCGACACCGGCGCGCTGCTGCGCCGGGCGATGCTCGTGAGCGAGGAAGGCGGGCGCTGCACCGACGACTCCGACCTCTTCCTCGGCGTCACCGGCAAGGTCACCGCCTGGGTGACGGCCTTCGCGGGGGCGAGCGACGACCGCGAGCGCTTCGCACTCGTGCGCGACCTCGGCGGGCTGAAGCTCGGTCGCGGCGGCCGAGCCGGGAACTGGCCCGATCTGCCTGGTCTCAAGAACGAGTGCAAAGAGCTCGCTCTTGACGCGTCTGCGGTGGCCAAGGCGTACGGCGACGCGGCGCTCCGCCCGCTCGCACGCTGGATCGCCTCCGCGGTGCTCGACGATGCGCGTGCGAGGGTGGCATCCGGCGCCCTCGAATTCCACGACCTGCTCGTCGCATCGCGCGACCTGCTGCGGACGAACGCCGACGCACGGGCCGAGCTGCAGGCGACGTACCGACGGCTGCTGCTGGATGAGTTCCAGGACACCGACCCGATTCAGATCGAGCTGGCCGTGCGGATCGCGGGCGGGCGGGAGGCCGTTGCCGAGGACTGGCGAGACGTGGCCGTGCCAGCCGGCTCCCTCTTCGTCGTCGGCGACCCGAAGCAGTCGATCTACCGCTTCCGCCGCGCGAGCATCTCCACGTACCTCGACGCGGGCCAGCGACTCGGACGCCGACTGTCGCTCGTCACGAACTTCCGCACGCTGCCCCCGATCCTCGACTGGGTGAACGCCGTCTTCGGCGTCGTGATTCAGGAGAAACCGGGCGCGCAGCCGGCGTACGAGGCGCTGAGCGCCCACCGCACGCTCGATCCGGTCGGCGGTACGACCTTCTCGGGAGCTTCGGTGACGGCGCTCGGCGCTGCGGCGCATGCCAAGGGGACCTTGGTCGGAGTGCAGCGAGAGGCGGAAGCGGCGGACGTGGCATCCGTCATCCGCACAGCCCTCGCGGAGGGCTGGACCGTCTTCGACGAGCGGGCGAAGGAGTGGCGCCCGATCACCGCCCGTGACATTGCAATCCTGATTCCGGCGCGCACGTCCCTGCCTGCGCTGGAGCAGGCACTCGATGCGGCGGGCATCGCGTACCGCACCGAGTCGAGCTCGCTCGTCTACCAGTCGACCGAGATCCGATCGCTCATGGCGGCGGCGCGCGCAGTCGCCGACCCCAGCGACCAGCTCTCCTGCGTGACAGCCCTGCGCTCGTCGCTGTTCGGCTGCGGCGACGATGACCTCTTCGCGTACAAGCGCGACGGCGGTAGCTTCACCGTGAGCGCGCCGGTGAAGGAGGAATTGCTCGACACCCCGGTCGGCCGTGCGATGACGTACTTGAACGACCTCTTCCGCGGCAGTCGCTGGGCGACACCCGCTGAGCTGCTGACCAGTCTCGCCATCGACCGGCGTGTGCTGGAGGCCGCGACCGCGAGGGAGCCTTCATCGCGTGCTCGCGACCAGTGGGGGCGTGTGCGGTTCGTCATGGATCAAGCGCGCGCATGGTCGGATGTCGAGCACGGCGGGTTGCGGGAGTACCTCGCGTGGGCCGCCCACCAGGCGGGGGATTCCGCGAGGGTCGCCGAATCGCTGCTGCCCGAGACCGATCTCGACGTCGTCCGGATCATGACCGTGCACGGGGCGAAGGGCCTCGAGTTCGGGATGGTCGTGCTGTCCGGCATGACGAGCCACCCGCGCCGGCAGAATGGCGTGCGACTGCTCTGGGGTGACCGCCGCTACTCCGTGCACCTGTCTGGCTCGATCGAGACCAACGACTTCGCCGAGGCGGCGCCGCTCGATGAGCAGATGGACGGCGAGGAGCGCCGACGCCTGCTGTACGTGGCCGCGACCCGCGCCCGCGACCACCTTGTCGTGTCGCTGCACCGTGCCGAGCGCGACGGAGATCAGAAGACAGCGGCCGAGATCTTCGTCAACGCGGGTGCGCTGGAGGCGCCGGGCGTGACCGTCTTCGAGGGCGGTTCCGGCGATCTGCCCTCAGCGGTGAGCCGGCCCGCACCGGGCCCCGGACCCTCGTGGGAGTCGTGGGCTGCGGAGACGGATGCCGCACGCCGGCGCTCCCGCGCGCCTTCCGCGCGGACGGCATCCRGTCTGGAGGGCACCGAGCCCGAGGTCGTGTGGGCTCTTGCCGAGGCGTTGGCGGACGGCGATTCGGAGTCTGCGGATGTCGTCGCCGGGCGAGCCAAGGGCGCTCGCGACGTCGAGCTCGCGCCCTGGATGAAGGGCCGGTACGGCAACCTCATCGGCCGTGCTGTGCACGGCACGCTTCAGGCGGTGGGCGGCGATTCGGCTTTGGTTGACGCTGTCGCGTCGGCCCAGGCGCTGGCGGAAGGCATCCCGGATCTCGCCGCGACCGTGGCGTCGTTCGTCCGGTCGGCGCTGGCGACCGACATCGTGCGCGACGCCTTCGCGCGTGAGCATTGGAGCGAGCTCTACGTCGGCACGGTCGAAGACGACGGACTGGTGCTCGAGGGCTTCATCGACCTGGTGTTCCGCGAGGAGGCGGGCGCGCTCGTGATCGTCGACTACAAGACCGACACGATTCGGGATGCCGCGACCCTCGCCGAGCGGGCGACCTATTACAAACCGCAGCTCGACGCCTACGTGCGCGCGCTCGAGGCGGCGACGGGGGAGCGGGCGCGGGCGGAGCTGGTGTTTCTCGACTCCATGGGTGCGACTGGGCGGGTCGTGCCCGTGCCCGGCGGCTAGGTCGGGGGCGCTTCCGGTCTTCTCGACCGTCGGCAGGTGCATCAGGGCGTCAGTCAAGCCGGTGTGATCGCGACCGCAGTTCAGTCTGCGGCAGGGTTCGCGGCCGCGATCACACAATCGCCTAGGTGCTCGGAACTTGRATGAGTTCCATGGCGGGCTCGGACTCGAGGGCTAGGACAATCCGCGCCGCCTCGATTCCGGAAGCGTCCGACTGGGTCCTTTCAAGCTGCTGTACGAGCTCCTCGACCACTTCCGTGGCGGCAATCTGCATATCAAGATGCTCCTTTGCTGCCGCGATCGCAGTGGTTCGCTGTTCGAGGAGTGTGTCGCGATGCTGCGCCGCATGGTTTACTGCCGTCGCGAACTTACGCACGTTCGCCCCGTCATCCGGGTCACAGGTCAGCATCGTTGCAAACTCGGCACCCTGGATGAACAGGTAGAGCTCGCGCATGTCATGCATCTTGCGCTTCTTGGCGGACGCGCCGACGATCGCGCCGACCGGGCCGAACAGAACCGCGCCTGCGGCGACGCGCGTCGCCGTGGTCCGGCTGCTTGTAGCGAAGTTCCCCGCGGTGTCCACGGTCGCCGTGACACTGGGATCCAGCCGGAAAGTACCCTGCGGAACGGTAATCGCGAACTCCGTCGCGGAAACCTTGCCGTCCTTCGCAGCGTACGAACCGATCTTTCGGGATCCGATCTGTTCCGCAGCAGCGACTTCGCGACGGGCCCGCCTAACGGCCTTGTCGTAGGCGGATCGCCCGTGCGCCAGTTCCTTCTCCGCGGACTTGACGTGCGAAGCGTGCTCCTTCTCCGCAGCGGTCAGTCCCTTCGCTGCCGTCTTCAGGCGCTCTGCGTGCGCAATAGCCTCGTCGTGGGCTTCGCGTTCGGCGGGCGACATCGCTTCGATGCGCGCACGGTTTCGTCGACGTCGCATCCATACGATGCCGGTGACCGCAGTCGCGATCAGGAGGAGTGCCAAGAACACAACCATTGTTCTTCAACTACTTTCTACCGTTGACCTTCACGCGGCGTCCCGTTGCGTAGTGCTGACTCGCGAGGGCGTCCTGATCATGCCGCTGGCCGACTGGCAAGAGCGGAGTGGTCACTCACAGTGCGGCTGAGTCTGGGTGCAGTCGCGACCGGTCAGACTCAACAGCAGGCGTAAAGTTGTGTGGTCTGACCATACTATCGGACCGCCTAACCGCAAGCTGGGAACTTCTCGGGTTCTCCCAGGTCATGGGCAAGTTAGGGGGGACTCAGCCGCCCGGGCCTGTCAGCCAGTGAGCTTCGCGGAGCGGGTCGCCGTCCAGGTCTTCTCGACGGTCGGCAGATCCATCAGGTCGTTCGCGTAGCCGAGCATGATCGCCTCGATGACACGGTTCATGTTCGTTCGGTCGGCGATGGCGCGAACTTTCGCACGTTCCCAGACATCGTCGCTCGACCGAATCGAGTGGGTGGAGGTTGCGGCATCCGACGAACTGCTCGTGGGGCGCGACACCGACGGCAGATCGATCCGCTCGAGGGCGTAGCCCTCGAGGATCTCGGTGATCGCAAAGTTCGTTGTGACACCTTCGCGATCAGCGCGCGCTTTCGCGCCGATCCACGTCTGCTCCGTGCACCGGATCGAGTGCACGCTCGTCTGCCTGCCCAGTGAGTACTCCGTCATTGCGATGCTCGATTCCTCAACCTCAGACGATCGATTCCGGCCAGCGCCTGACGAAGTCTGACAACCCCTCGATGTCTGCGTAAACACTCGAGAACCCGTATCCGAATCGGTTCTCGAGCTGATCGCGAATCTCCGCCTTCGCCTCGGGCGTGATCCGAAATGTGAAGACCGGCGCCTTCTTGGGCAGTCGATCCTCGCCGACGTGCGTGAGCCGCATCGGCACCGATGCGAAGCGCCGCAGTTCGGATGCCGCCCACTTCGATCGGCCGTCACGACGATCGCTGCCGGCATCCAGCGCGTCGATCGGTGCGCCGTCGAGAATGAACGCGGCATTCTGCGCGGGGATCCGGTTGTGCAGCGCCGGCGGTCGCCAGATCTTGCGGCCCAGGCCGGTGCCCCAATCGACTGATCGTCGCGCCTTGTCGTCTGGCAGACGGTGCCAACGCGGCGTGTTCGTGTTCCAGCCGGTGTGGAGCTGGAGCGGGTTGTTGCTGTCGGTGAAGACCAGCAATCGAGCGGGCAGCTCATCGGTCTTTTGATCTCGCGCGACTGCGAACCACGCGGCGATGAGGGGGTTGAAGGTGACGTCGAGCAGTCGCGTCGGCACACCGACATGCTGCATCTGCGCAAACAGCTGCAGGGCCGGGATCCCGTCGAGGCGCCACTGTATCCGGGCGAGATTGAGAAGCTTCCGCTCTGCGGCGACGAGCTGGTCTTCCGTCGGAGGTGCGCCGCGCTGCTCTGTGAGCACCCGATAAAGAGAGCTGCGCAAACCCCAGCGCGCATCCGACTGTCCGCGCCAGACGAAGTGCTGATCGTGGTAGGTCGAGGTGAGGTTGTTCACTTCGTACTGGAACGACGCCCAGCTGTCGATGTGGCCCTCCCATTCCTCGAAGAGGTCACTCGCATCTGGGTCTGTCATCGACGTCACGCGCCGATCCTGGCAGAAGTCGCGTCGGCAGTCACGCTACGAGTTCCACGAGCGTCCTCACGCGCTTCGCGATGTCGTCCAGACCGGCGCGCCGGACCGATCCGCCGGTCATGTACATGTCCCGGCGCACTTCGAGCATCACCGCATGTACTCGCGGCTCGGTGCGGTAGAACCGCCGCGGCACGTAGGCGCCTTGGAACGGTTCGTTCTCGACGATCTCCCACCCATCGAACGCGGTAGCGACGGCATCCGTCAGTTCCTGGTTTGCGTGGAACGGGTCGAACCCGACGCACAGCTGAGGGCGGCGCAGGTCGGCATGGAGTTCATAGGGGAGGGGATCGCGAGGGAACGAGTGGATGTCGATGATGACAGCGCGATCGTGGTGCGCGAGTGCGGTCGAGGTCAGCCGTTCGATCGCCCAACCGTAGTCTTCGTAGAAGCGCCTGAGTTCGGTCGTGTCGGTCGCGGCCAGGTCGCGGATCGGCTGCCGCTTCGTGTCATGCGTGTAGAGCATGCCCATGCCGACCTCGTTCATCTCCTCGGACTCGTCGTCGAAGCGCTCGACGTCGACGACGAACCGCGAGAGCCGGTTGATGACGCGGCTGGTGCCGATGACGGCCGCGGCGACTTTGTCGGTGCCGCGATCGGTGAGGGCGACGATCTCGGACTTCAGTTCGTCGTCAGTGATCGCGAAGGGCGCGCGATGCCGCGGGGGCACGCGCGTTCCGCCGTGCGGCGCGTGGACGATGATCGGCGACGTCGCCGTTGCGTCAGCGAGCCGGACCAGTGAGGTCATCATCCGCCCGTTCACCTCGGACAGGCCCCACGCGAGAGCGCACGCCCGGCAGCGCCACGCCGTGGCACCGGGTTCGATGACGCAGCCGGCAGCGATCACTCCCGGAGGCGGCGAGCCGGCCGGCATGCCGTATTCCACGCGCCACGGATCGGGTGTGCGGCAGTCGGGGCAGGCGTCTCCGCGGGAGAGGTCGGTGATCGTGGGCATTCGTGCAGCTTCCTGTCGATGGCGGGGATTCTTCGCGGAGGTGATCAGTCGTCCATGTCCATCCACACGAACGCCGTGTGGAACGGGATGCCGTGATCATTGAGCCAGGCGATCGTGGCCGACGGACCGTCGCCGGCGTCGAGGTCGCGCCAGCCGTCGGGGATCCTGTCGATCGGAACGCCCAGCGCCGCTGCCAGCAGTGCAGCGTCGGCCTCGGCGACCTCGTAGTACGCCTCGACCCAGCGGCTTTCGGCGTGCACCACGATCACGCCATCCTCGCGTCGAGTGATCTCCGTGAAGGCCCATGGATCAGACAATGGTCACCTCCGCCGCCACGCGCGCGACCGCCTCCCGCAGGAACCCCTGCGGGGCGAACTTCGGCAGCGTCGCGCGCACGTCGTCCCAGGCCTTGTCGAGCCGGACCCCGCGATGCCGCGCGCCGTACAGCGCCGCAACGGATGAGGTCCGTGAACGCCCCTCGGCGCAGTGCAGGAATACGTTGCGACCTTCGGCGCGCAGCGTGGCCACAGCATCCGCCGCCTCCGCGAGGACGAAGTCGAGATTGTCGTTGCGGTCGGGCTGGTCGATGAGCCATACCTGCACGCTCTCGAGCCCGGCGGGCACCTGATGGGTGCCGACGCGGCACAGCGAGACGACGGCATCCACCTCCGCGGGCAGGCGATCCAGCGCGGCGATTCATCCGATCCAGACGCGCTCATCGTGCGGATGTGGGAAGAGAAAGTCGCTGGACGGATACACCGTCGCAAGCCCGGCGAGCGGCCACCCTTCGCGGTCGGTCCTGCCGTGGCGGACGGCGAGGGCGGCAAGCCGAGTCAGCTCGTTCGCGTCGATGCCGGGCCAGCCGTGCAGCCGGCGCTTCCAGGCGAGGCGCACCGCGCTGCCGCCATGCACCGCGCCGGCGAGCGAGCCCGCGATGGCGGCCACCGTGTCGGTGTCGCCGCCGCCGCGAACCGCGCGCTCGAGGGCGTCCGTCAGCGACACAGCTCCGGTGATGGCGGAGAGGGCGCCCTGGAATGCCCGCAGCACCCCGCCATTGTCGGGGGAGAAGTCCCGTGGATGGGTCCCGGGTTCGAGAGCCTCGTCGATCAGTGCGGCCCAGCGGTCACGCCGCGGCGCGGCGATGAACGCGAGCTGGGCCCGCACGTCGAGCTCTCCGTAGAGGATCGCGTGACGGATGGCGAGGCACCAGATCGCGGACGCGTCGGCGTTGTCGTCGTCCCAGTGCGTCAGGCGCGCGATGCGGCCTGCGGCGGAGGCGAGTTCTTCGGGGGAGCGGTCGAGGTAGCCGAGCGCGATCGGACCGGTGCGCATCAGCGATCCGTTGCCGGTGCTGTGCCCGGATATGCGGTGCACCGACTCGGAGCGGGCAAGTGCGGCGGCGGCGGTCGGCTCAGCCAGATGCGACAGCACGCTGCGGGTCTGGTTGCCGACATCCTTCGAAGTCCTCGACCAGTCGCGCCAGCTCACGACGATTTGGTCGAGGGTCAGGCTGTCTTCGAGGGCGTGACCGTCCGCGAGTGAGCGGAGGATGGGCATGGCCATGCTGGTGTCGTCGGTCCATTCGCCGATGCCGTGGCCGAAGCATCCGATTCCGAACTCCGGTGTGACGTCGTCGGCCAGTGACGGACCGAACTCATACCGCGAGCCAAGCGCGTCGCCGGCGGCGGACGCGAGGATGGCGCCGACGGCGCGGTCGAGCTGCTGTGCGGACAGGTGCGTAATGGTGATCCTTCCCACCCTTCCTTTCGATCACTCCTGCGTTATTTCCTTCACTCTCAGTATGGCCGACCCCTCCGACATTGCGCGATTGTGCGCAAATGAGGCGCGCGAGAGATACAGAACGCTCTCAGCATGTGGTCAGACCACACCGTTATGCTGTTGTTATAAACCGAATTCAGGGCTGACGGAGGTAGAGGAAATGCACGAGATCAAGTGCCCGCACTGCGGGACCGTATTCACCATCGATAAGGCGGAGTACGCAGACATCGTGCAGCAGGTGCGAACAGTGGAGTTCGAGAAGGACCTTCACGCGCGTCTGGCCGAGGCCGAGAAGGCAAAGCGGACCGAGATCGCGCTCGCTGAAGCAAAGGTTGCTCAGCAGGCGCAGCAGGCTGCTGCGGAGAAGGACGCCGAAATCCTGCGCCTGAAGGCCGAGCGCGAGAGCGCGGACACCGCACAGGAGCTCGCAGAGGCGAAGGTCGCCCAGCAGGCGCAGAAGGCCGTTGCGGACAAGGATGCCGAAATCCAGCGCTTGACGTCAGAGCTCAAGGCCGCCGCGACTGACCAGGAGCTCGCCGTGACCAAGGCCGTCGCGGCTGTGGAGCAGCAGCTGGGCGAGGCCGAGCACAAACTGGCTCTGGAGTCGGCCGAGCAGAAGGTCCAGGCGGCTGCGCTGAAAGAGTCACACTCCAAGGAGGTCGCGCTCAAAGACGAGATGATCGATCGCCTCAAGGACCTGAGAGCCAAGCTCTCGGTGAAGCTCCTTGGCGAGACCCTCGAACAGCACTGCGAGCTCGAGTTCAATCGCGTTCGCTCGCTTGCGTTCCCGAACGCGGAGTTCAGAAAGGACAATGACGCCTCTGGGGGCAGCAAGGGCGACTACATCTTCCGCGACTTCAGCGATGACGGGGTCGAGTTCATCTCGATCATGTTCGAGATGAAGAACGAGGCCGACGAATCAGTGAACAGGAAGAAGAACAGCGACTTCTTCGCCAAGCTGGACAAGGACCGCAACGACAAGGGCTGCGAATATGCGGTGCTCGTGTCGATGCTCGAAGAGGATTCCGCGCTCTATACCGGCATCACCGATGTCTCGCATCTGTACCCGAAGATGTTCGTCGTCCGCCCGCAGTTCTTCCTCCCCATCATCGGACTGCTGCGCAACGCGGCCGAGGACACGATCCTGGTCAAGGCCGAGCTGGAGCAGGTCAAGCAGCAGAACATCGACATCACCACCTTCGAGACCGAGCTCGACGACTTCAAGACGGCGTTCGGCAAGAACTACGACCTTGCCAAGCGCAAGTTCGACACGGCCATCAAGGACATCGACGCCGCCATCGATCGCCTTCAGAAGGTCAAGGAAGGTCTGCTCGGGTCTGAGAACAACCTCCGCCTGGCCAACGACAAGGCGACGGCCCTGACCATCCAGAAGCTCACCAAGGGCAACCTGACCATGCAGGCCAAGTTCGCCGAACTCGAATCCCCGGACGAGCTGGAAGCCGCATGAGCGAGGCCGAAGCCGAGGAGATGGAGTGGAGTGCCATGCAGGATGCCGGGGGCGACTTCGAGTCCCCGTACTTTGATTGGGCGCACGACCGACTCTTCGACGCGAACACGCGTGCACTCATCGATCGCATTGCGGCAGATCCACGATTTTCCGCAGGGTGGGAGGGAGTCGGAGTTGTTTCAGAGCTCGCAGGCGACCGCACCGAGCAAGAGCAGCGTGACATCCAGCACGCCGCATGGCAGGTCTTCAACCTCACCGTCGGTGCAGACCTGACAGCCCGAGCATCGGCGCTCGTTGCCCGTGCGATCGCAGACCCCGAATTCGAGTGGTTGCCGACATTCAACGGGGAGGATCCCAACGACGACTACTTCGCCAGGCACTCCCCGGATCAAKACCCCCGACTGCGCGTCGAGTTCGAGGGTCAGCTGTGGGCGACCAACGACTTCGCGCAGAAGCAGGAGCTGGCTCGCACGGAGGTCGAGCAGTTCGCCGCGACCATCCTCCAAGAGCTTCCGCGTAAGACACGGGACAGATTGGTGCTCGTGAGTCGGAACGCCGACAGGGAAGCACTCCTCGCGCCGTGGATCGGGGACGTGTCGTCCCGACGCCTGGGCTGGGTGGCCTACTACGCCCAGCGATTGGCGAAAGAGGCAGACGGCGATACAGTCCTCGACCGCTACTCGGCCGCCACGAAGATCTTGAGCGCACGAGGCTGGAGCAAGAAGTCTCTTGCGCAGGCGCTCGACATCAGCACGAGTCGGGTGGACTCGTTCGTCGATCGAGCGACGGGGACAGACCTGGACGACTGTGACCCTTTGTGTGAGTTGGTTCCTGAGCTGCGCGGTTCGGGCGCCGAATGGCGTGCGGCGACGTCTGCGCAATCGCTTCAGAAGCCGAAGCCCTTCTCTCGGTTGACCGTCGACGAGCGAGTCCTCCTCGCGGCGGAGTCTCACGACCCAGCGATGCTCGAACGACTGGCCCGGCAGGGGTCACGGCGCATCTCGGAGGAGCGCGTTGATCGCCATGGGCGGATCGGGGACGTCAGCGACGACATCCTGCTCGCCATACTGTCCACCTACCCAAGTCCATGGATGCGCGAGGAGATGATCGACGCACACCGCAGGCGACCACTCCCGCAGCGGACCGTCCTGGCTATGGCCGAGGAGGATCCGGAGGTACTGCTGCACGCCGATGACGACAGCGCCTTGCGGGCCGCCGCACTCGGTCGGGAGGAGTTCGATGCCGTTCTGGCGGTTTGCGATTCCGACGTCGAAGCGATGCAGCGAATCCTCGCGGAAGACCCTTCATCCCCGCGGATGCAGCGACTCATCGGACTTCTCTTGGAGCTTCCGTTGGGCGCGGCCATGCTCGAATCCGCTGACCTGCTGAAGGCGCTTCTTCACGTGGCAGAGCGGGCCGAAGATCCGGCACTCGCTGCAACGTTGCGGCTGATCGCCTGCCAAGACCGAGCAATTCTCGACGATCACATTCGTGCCGGCGTGGCAGGATCTGTTCAAATGGCGCCGGCGACGCTCGTGACGGTCGCGCTCGGCGCGTATCACTTGTCTCGTTCCCAAGGGAGGGGTGGTGTGCGTCCGAGCGCCCTCGCGCTCTGGTCTTCCGCCGACCTCACAGTGGAGCATCGTCTCGCAAGGGCGGCGATCGCAGACCGTGGCAGCGATGTCGTGACTGTGGAAACAGCCCACAACATCTACGTGGCAACCGCTGACGCGATCCGCAGTTTCAGCAAGTCAGAGACCACTGCTTACACATACGTCCATATGCATCTGACTGCAGCGACCGAGATCCAGTTTGCGGGCGGCGTGATCCGGTTGCCGTCCAGCCTTCCGGCGCTGCCGTACCACCGGGAGATGCGACCACACCCGTCGGACCCAGACGGACCCGAGGTGGAATCGATTGTGTGGCCGATGCTCTTTCAGCCCGCAATCTACTCACTCGAACTTGGACTCGGGGACCCTGCTGCGTTCATCGCGGTGAGCGACGGACGGGTGGCGATCGTCGATGATCTCTGATTGCACCTGTCACAACCTCCGCCTCGGCATCCGCAAATGAACGGCCGCAAGCCTCGGGCGGGCTTGGTTGTGCTCGTCAGGAGTCCCGCATTTGCCGCAAATAGACTGACGGAGACGCGCATCATGACAAACGGGCGTCGATCGGCGCCATTTCGCGCTGCTCGATGGGCCCCGAAGTGTCATGGCGACGGCGTCCGGGTAGACAACCGCCGCAATGGTGCGCGGGTACCCGGTCGCAGTGTCGTAGTCGCGCGCCATAGTGGGACGATCATCCGTCGCGCGGGTAACTCCTGCCGACAGTTCAGGAGCCAGTGTTGAACACCGATATTCAGCTGATCAGCGACGGAGATGGGCTGGCGGTGATCGGTGATCCGGCGGCTGTCGAACGGTTCCTCGTTGCCGAAGGTCTGCCGTCGAAGGACCTCGGTCTGCAGCGACTCAGAACTGTCGCCCGTGCCGGATCCGCAATGGCGCAGGCCGGCTCCGAGCTCGCGTCCAACTCAGGTCGCTGGGTGCAGCTCTCCAGCGACTCGGCGAAACTCGCAGCGAAATACCCGATGGTGACGAACTCGTCGACCGGCCTCAGCACCGGCGTGCTGCGCGGAGACAACGGCCAGTTCGTCGGCATGCTCCAGTTCGCGAAGGACTCCGGATCGCTGGGATCGATGCTGGCCAACCCGGCGATTCTGGCCGGCGCGGCGGGGATCATGGCGCAGGTTGCGATGCAGCAGGCCATGGACGAGATCACCGAGTACCTCAAGACGATCGATGAGAAGCTCGACGACGTGCTGCGCGCCCAGAAGGACGCGGTGCTGGCGGACATGATCGGCGTGCACCTCATGATCGAGGAGGCCATGACGGTCCGCGATCACATGGGGCGGGTCTCTGAGGTGACCTGGTCGAAGGTGCAGGCCACTCCGTCGACGATCGCAAGAACTCAGGCGTACGCCATCCGTCAACTCGACGCACTCGCCGAGAAGCTGGAGCGCAAGAGCCAGATCGGCGACGTCGCCAAGGCGGCCAAGGAAGCTGAGGCCAAGATCCAGGAGTGGCTCGCCGTTCTTGCCCGCTGCTTCCGGCTGCAAGATGCGATCGCCGTGCTCGAACTCGACCGCGTGCTGGACACCTCCCCTGACGACCTCGACCGGCACCGCCTTGCCCTTCAGGCTGCCCGGCGGAACCGGCTGCAGCTCATCACGCGGAGCACCGAGAATCTGCTCGCGCGCATCGCTGCGGCCGCGCGCAACGCGAACACGAAGGTTCTGCTGCACCCGATGGATTCGCGGGCTGTCGTGCATTCGAGCAACCAGGTCACGGGTGCCGTCGTCGACTTCCACGGAGTGCTCGGTATCGACGGCGGTCAGCAGGCCCTGGAGGCGAAGCGCTGGGTGGTCGCCGCCACGGAGGCCAAAGACAAGGCACTCGAGACGGGTGCCGACGGTGTCGATACCGCCCTGCGCGTCAGCAACGAGACGTTCACGCGCGCGAAGTCGCTGACGGACAAGTTCTCCACCAGGCTCACCGAGCGCGCGCTGCGACGGCGTGGCGACGACGGAAACGAAACGGATGCCGCGGCCGCCGCAGACGACGAATTCACGCACGGAGAGCCGAGCCATGACTGAAATCCCGACGATCGTCGTCGAAGCCGAACTGACCCAGCAGGCCGCCGATCGGGCGATCGAGCGCGCAGTCAAGGGGCGGCCCGCGGTCGCTCGCCAGTATGTCCGGTGGGTCCGTCGCGCCCAGCCCGAAGCCACGCCCGCGCAGCTCATCGCCTCACTGAGCCGCCATTACATCACCGCCATCTCGGCCGAGGGTGCGATCGTGGCGGCTGCCGCGATCGCCGTCGAGACCGCGATCGCTCTTGCTGTCGACGACCCCGCAAAGCCGGCCAGTGGCGGCGCCATGAAGGCCGCCGCCAAGGGTATGGCGAAGGATGCGGCGAAGTCCGGTGCGCCGACCGCTCTCGTGGCCGCCGACCAGAAGCTTCAATTCGAGCTCACCGCGATGTACGCCCTCGCTCTGGCTGACATCCACAGCATGAGCCTCGACAAGGCTCAGATGCGCGCGCTCGTCCTTGGCCTGTCGAACGGACGCGTCAGCCAAGGCCAGATCGCGGCGATGGCTGCGGACCTCGCGCGATCTCAGTCGAGTTCGATGGATGTCGGAAAGAACATCGCATCGGGACGCCAGGACTGGTCGCACTGGGCTGAGACGCTTGCGCATTCGCTGCCGGCGGGCGCCGCTCAGGAGCTTGTGCGGGGCGTGGAGACCGGTCGCCTCGAACAGGTGCGCACCGGGCTGGGAACGAAGAAGCAGGGAGCAATCGAGTACGGCGTCGGGGCCGTCGTCGGCGGCGTCACCCAATTCCAGTTCGGACGTCACGTCGTCGCCGCCGCACAGGAGGCATTCGCGCAGCCGCCGACCCACTTTCCGGCGCATCTCTCCGTGGCGATGAAGGAGAAGCCAGGGAAGGTCGATGAACCGAATCGGGCAGTGCTCGCTCTGCAGGAGGCGGCGCGTTCCACCGCACGCGTGGCGGGCGGCTCTGCCCACGCGATCGGGACAGGTGTTGGGGCTGCGGCCGGTACGGTGACTCGTCCGTTTCGGAGCGTCGACCTGGACGGTGACGGCATCCCGGACGCGCCGAGGGCTCTCACTGCGGTGAAGGGCGCGGGCAGCAAGATCGCCGGCGGTGCGAGTGCTGCGACGAGCCCGTTCCGGAGCGTCGACCTGGACGGTGATGGCATCCCGGACGCGCCGAGGGCTCTCACTGCGGTGAGGGGCGCGGGCAGCAAGATCGCCGGCGGCGCGACCGCGGTTGCAGGAAAGGTCTCGAACCCGGTGAAGCGCAAGGCCGTGGAGCCGGAGACGTCCGGATCCTGACCTCGGTCGTTCGCTCGGCGCGCTCGAGCAGATCGTCCTGTCCCAGCATTTAGCGCGGTCCTGCGTGAATGTCGGAGGTCCCTGAGATCATTCAGGTGTACCGAGAGAGGACCTGGATGCAAGAGACGTGGACGCCCGAAGTACGGCCTGAGGTGGCGCCGATCATCGCCACCGCGAATGAAATCGTGTTCGCCGCCGATGTCGAGGAGTGGCTCCGCACACGCCGGCACGTGCCGGTGACCTGGAGCCCCCGCGGGAATGGGCTCCTGGCTGTGCGCGACGTCGCCGAAGTCGCCGCGCGTGTCGGAGAGCTCCGCGACGAAGGCCAGTGGGGTCTTCTGCGGCGCGAGAACGCCGCGCGATGGGCGCAGTGCATGAGGGTGGACGGGGGATGGATCGTCGAGGTCAACGGCATCCCTGGTCCAGAGTGCTTCGCGCGGCGTGTGCAGCGCGTGGCGAAGCCGCGTCGCACGCTCCGCGGCCCACGTCGCGTGAGCGATAAGGGCCGACTCATGGCGATCTACCTTCCCCAGGACGTGGTGCCGACAGCGCTCGGCGTGGCCGAGATCATGTGGTCGTGGCTGCGCGGGTCGGTGCTTGACGGATATGCGCTGCGTGACCTCTGAAATCCGCAGCAGACGAGGAGAAAAGAAGAATGACTGAAACCAAGACGAAGAAGATCCTGTACGTCGACATGGACAACACGCTCGTTGATTTCAAGAGCGGAATCGACCAACTCGCACATGCGCTGCAGATCGAATACAAGGACAAGCTCGATGAAGTGCCCGGCATCTTCGCGCTGATGAAGCCGCTGGATGGCGCTGTCGAGGCGTTCGAGGAGCTGTCGAAGAAGTTCGACATCTACATTCTCTCGACAGCGCCGTGGAAGAATCCCTCGGCGTGGCAGCACAAGGTCGAGTGGGTTCACCTGCATTTCGGCACTGCCGACGGCACGGTCGCTCATAAGCGGCTCATCCTGTCCCACCACAAGAACCTGAACCGGGGTCACTTCCTGGTGGATGACCGACCGAACAACGGCGCCAGCGAGTTCGAGGGCGAATGGATTCAGTTCGACTCGGATCAGTTCCCCGACTGGAAGACCGTGACCGACTACCTTCTGGCGCGGGCGGAGATCACGTCAGTCCGCGATCTCAGTGCCGACGAGCGCGCTGAGCAGGTCGCGCGGGCGAAGGCGATCGCAGTCGCCGCGCACACCGGACAGCCGGACAAGCTCGGCGTCGACTACATCCAGCATCCCGCCGCTGTCAGTCGGCACTTCGATGCCAAGACGCAGACCCTCGAGCACTGCGCGGCGTGGCTGCACGATGTCATCGAAGACACGCCGGTGAAGGCCGACCGGCTTCTGCTCGCCGGCGTCCACCCCGAGGTCGTCGAGGTCGTCGAATTGCTCACCCGCGCAGAGGGGGCCGGCGACGAATACTACGAACGGATCGCCGCGCACCCGGCGGCCCGGGCGGTCAAGTACGCGGACATCACCCACAACACCGACCCGAGCCGCACCGCACAGCTGGATGAAGATACGCGGGCGGGTCTGCGCGAGAAGTACGAGCACGCGCTTGACGTGCTCGGCCTCGAATGGCCCAATCATCCGCAGGCTTAACTCGTCGCTGGCTTGATGTTGGTGGTCATACTTTCAGGATGTCTTCGACCCGGCCGTCAGCTCGGGCGGATTCACGGTGAGGTATCCCGGTGCCCGGTGTTTCGAGCGCGGGCTCTGCGGGTTCGGGGAGGATGGTAAGGCCCTTCGGGCCGTTCGCGGCGGTCATCAGCAGTTCGATCCACGCACGGTTGAGTCGCGGACTGCGGCTGCCGAAGAACTGAAATTGGATAGGGACGGCGGCGTTGATCCAGAAGCTGCGGCTGCCGCTGCCGTCGCCCATCGTCAGGTCGAACATGAACGATTCGGAGCGGCGCAGCTTATTCATGACGACGACCCGGATGTGAGCAAGGGTGCGGTCCTCGATCTCGAACGCATTGGTCGTTGCTCCATACATGAATCTGCCCACCGCAACCTCCTCACAGGGATCGGTTCGAACGCACGAACGACGCGGCATCCCGACATCCGGAGTACCCGACCGCAAGATGCGATACACCGACTGAAACACCCCTACGGGTGTAGCGGCACACCCCTGAGGGTGAAAAGGTGAATCATGTCCGTCTCCTCCCGCCGACCTGTCACTGTGGCGTTGGTGGACGACTATGAGGTCGTCCTCAAGGGGTTGGCGCATCTGTTCGACGACTACCGCGACCGCGTCGCGGTAGTCGAGATCGATGCGAATGCAACCGTGGCTGACACCGTCGACGTCGTCCTATACGACTCCTTCGCGCAACCGGAGTCGGATCAGGACCAGATCGCCGAACTGATCGCCAACCCCCGCGCTCGCCACGTCGTCGTCTACACGTGGAACCTGCAACCGGAGCTCATCGACGCCGCCCGACGACTGGGCGTGCACGGTTACCTGTCCAAGACCCTTCCCGCGGCCGAACTGGTCGCGGCGATCGAGGCGGTCAGTTCGGGCCAGAACGTGATCAGCGATCAGCGTGGTCGCGCCACGAGCGCTGCCGGGCTGGACTGGCCGGGCAGACGGGAGGGCATCACGGATCGCGAATCGGAGATCCTCGCGCTGATAACACAAGGGATGAGCAACGCAGACGTGGCGCGTCTGACATACCTGAGCCCGAACACCGTCAAGTCCTACATCCGCTCCGTTTACCGCAAGATCGGCGCCACCAGCCGGGTCGAGGCGGTGCTCTATGGCGTCCGCCACGGATTCACCCCCGACACGAACCGGATTGAATACTGGCGCGGAAGTTCATGAACCCATCGTCGAACGGTCGTTGGTCGCCGCGACAGGGTAGGCCCGAGGCCCACACGACACAAGCCCGCTGACGACGGGCACGCCGATCGCGATCATTGAGTGATGCGGATGCTGCACTACACGGGCGACGCCGTCCTGGTGGCGGATGACGTCTGCCACGCAATGCTGCGGTACGCCCTATCTCTCGCCGAGACGCAGCGCTCCGACCTTGTCACCATTCCGGTGATCGCCGACGACGGCTCGACGACCTTCGCCGACTTCCTGATCGGACCAGCCAGCCAGCTGTATGCAACCGCCGCGCCCCACCGCCCGCACCAGGCCTACAATCCTGACGCCGTGGGCGAGCTCGATCGCCGAACGCGTCGACTGCACCCCGTCGCCATTGTTGAACGATTCGACTCGGATGCCCCGGCGAACCGCTCAACTGCCCACGACTGGTGGGCAGACGAAAGCATCTGACTGACCGGCTAGTTGCTGGCGCGAATGCCATGCGCCCGCCGCTCGACCTCTAGCAACGGCCGGTGGTTCCCGGATAGCCTCTGCGTGTCGGACGACGTGGTCCGGCGTCTTCGACCCGAGAGGAACTCACATGCCAAACAACAAGGCCGCCGCCGGCAACAAGGCCGCCGCCGGCAACAAGGCGGCCGCAGGCAACAAGGCGATGAAGGGCGGCCCGGCGGCCGCCAAGATCCCGGCGCCGAAGGGCCATTCCCCGAAGGGCCTGGACAAGCAGTAACGGGCTGAAAGGCTCTCAGTCGACGAGGCTGAGAGCCTTTCGCCAGTCGCGGCGCTACGTGCTCGACCGAACGACCAGCGACGGAACCAGGTCGACCCGGCGAACGGGTATGTCGATGCCCGCGGCGATGCCCAGCACGAGGTCCAGCGCCACCCGGCCGGACTCCTCGAACGGCTGTCGCACGGTCGTGAGGCCGAGCCCATCGGCGAGCGGCCCGTCATCGAAGCCGACGATCGCGACATCGTCGGGCACGGAGAGGCCGCTCTTCGCCAAGCCCCGCCAGGCGCGCGCGGCGAGCTCGTCGTGATTGGCCATGATCGCGGTCGGGGCGTGGGGTCCTGAGAGGGCCGCGAGGAGGGCCGGGGTGGGGTCGGCCTCGAGCGGGCAGGTGACGAGCGTCATCGCCACATGCTCGGACAGCCCCTGCATGCGCAGCATCCCTGCGGAGATGTAATCCTGCGAAAGCTGCGGCTCGCCCAGGTAGATCACCCGTTCGTGCCCGCGTTCGCGCAGGTGCTCGCCGGCCAGGCGTCCACCGGCTTCGTCGTCCATCAGCACGACTGGTGCGTCGTCGCCGACGGGCCTGGCGCGACGCACGTCGATGAGCACCAGGGGGAGCGCGGCCTCGCGGCTCGCCCGCATCGCGGCGCTGCCGAGCGGCACGCCCATCACGATCAGACCCTCGATACCGCGCCGGGCGGGCAGCGCGTCGAGCAGCGGGGCACGGACGCTGGCCGCCGACTCGAGGTCGTGGGCAGTCAGGTCGATCGCGGTTTCACGCGCCCGCACGAGCATGCCCGCGAAACGACGGAAGTACGTCGCGTAGGTGCTGAACGGCGCCGCCACGGCGATGCGGGTGCCACCGCTCGGGCGTCCCTTTGCGGTTCCAGCACGGTAGCCCAACGCGCCGGCGGCCGCGACGACCCGGGCGCGGGTCTCCTCGCTGACCCGATGCGGCGCGTTGATGGCGAGCGAGACGGTGGAGATGCTGACGCCCGCGCGCTCGGCGACGGAGTAGATCGTCACCTTCGCGGCGCCGGGCATCGGCATCCTTCCTTCAAAAAAGAACTTCATCGAAGTACTTCGATGCCTTCAGACTAGTCCCGAGACCAAAGGAGGTCCACCAGGATGAATCTCAAGAAGGCGCGGACGGACGCATTCGTCGCCGCCGTCGAGCAGCGCCTCGCGCCGCTCCAGCCACCCCAGGGCAAGACCGCCCAGGAGCGTCGTCGCAACGCCGAAGCGTTCGATGTTGTGATGACCACCGAGCTCGGCATCGCGCCGATCGACGTCGCGACCGAGGAGCACACGATCCTGGTGCCCGGTCACCCCGACGCACGACTGCGCGTCTACTGGCCGACTCCGGAGCGCAGCGATCCTGTAACCGCCGGCGGCCTGCCGATCCTCGTCTACTTCTTCGGCGGCGGCTTCGAGATCGCCGGGATCGACTGGGTCTGGTGGGACGCCTCCTTCCGCGATCGTGCTCGGGATGCCGGCATCATCGTCGTCGCCGGCGAGTACTCACACGCACCCGAGGTGCAATACCCGGCGCAGCCCGAGCAGTGCTGGTCGGTGTTCGAATGGGCCGCGACGAATGCTCGCCAGCTCGGCGGCGACCCGGAGCGCCTCGCGATCGGCGGTGGATCCTCCGGCGGCAACCTCGCCGCCGCGACGGCTCTGATGAACCGCGACCGCGCCAACCGCCCGGTGCGGCTGCAGCTGCTCGAGGTGCCGATCCTCGACCTGACCGCCGGGCACCTCGACCTCGACGCACAGGCATCCCTCATGCCGAAGCCGCTGCTCCGACGGCTGGTGCAGATGGTCATCGGGCAGTACGTGGGGCGCACCAAGGCGACCCGGCGCGAGCCCTACGCCTCGCCGCTGCTCGCCGAGTCGCTCCAGGGCATGCCGCCCACGGTCATCTACACCGCCGAACTCGACGCCCTCCGCGGCGACGGCGAGGCCTACGCCCGCGCCCTGAGCGACGCCGGAGTGCCGGTCTCGTGCGTTCGCATGATCGGCCAGAACCACGGCTCCGCGGGCTACCGCGGCTACGTGCCCGCGGCCGATCACCTGCACCGCGACATCGTCGCCACCTTGCGCACGCTGCAAGACGAACAGATCACCTACCCGGAAGCCGCGACACGATGACCACGCTCGCCGACCTGACCCTCGACAGCGGCATCCTCCGCTGGATCGCCCGCATCGAGGAGCTCGCGCCCGGTCTCCCCGATCTCGCCAACCCCGATCCGCTGCTGCAGCGCGTCGCCGCGCGCGAACTGTCCGACCTGCTCGCGGTCGATTTCACGCTCCCGATTCCGGACGGCGTGGAGATCGACGATTTCGAGATCCTGGGGCGAGGCGGTGCGCTGCGGATGCGCCGCTACCGGCCCTCCGGCGCGGAAGGCCTCATGCCATCCCAGCTCTGGCTGCACGGCGGCGGGTTCTACGCGGGCACGATCGACGAGATCCTCAACGACCGGCTCTGCGCCCGCCGCGCACTCGACAGCGGGGTGCAGCTCTTCTCGCTCGAGTACCGCCTTGCGCCCCAGCATCCGTATCCCGCACCCGTACTCGATGCCGTGGCGGCCCTCGAGGCGCTGGTCGCCGATCCGGCGCGGTTCGGCGTCGACCCCGATCGCCTGGGCATCGGCGGCAACTCCGCCGGCGCGGCCATCGCTGCGAGCACCGCGCTGCGGATTCGGGATGCCGGGGCCCCGCGCCTCGCTCATGTCGATCTGGAGGTGCCGCCGACGGCGATGCACCCGGTGGGCCAGTCCGCGGTGGACTACGCGATCGGATTCGGGCTCGATCGGATGGACTTCATCGTCGCGATGTACGCCGGAGCGGACGGACCCGCCGACGCGAACATCTCGCCGCTCGACGTGGATGACGTCGGCGGACTGCCGCCGACCCTCATCATGGCGGGGGAGCACGACCCGCTGCGCGACTCGGGAGTGCAGTACGCCGACCGACTGCGGCAGGCGGGCGTGCCCGTCGAGCTGTTCGTCGGTGCCGGGCACCTGCACGGCACCCCGGGCATCACCGCCGCCTTCGACGGCGCCCGAGAGTGGCAGGAACAGCACGCTCGCTATCTCGCGGCCGCCTACAACACCCACCCCGTCCCGCTCGCCCGCTGACCTCCCACCACCAAGGAGACGATGATGTCCCAGACCACCCTCGACCCGATCGGCGCCGTCGGCCCCGACGTGATTCCCGGCAGCAAGCAGCCCCGGGGCTTCCTGTTCGCCTACGTCGCCGCCTGGTTCGGCATCAGCCTGGTGCTCAGCACCCTCGGCGGCGCGGCGATCCCCAAGGTGTTCGCGTTCCTCGACGACGCCACGAAGGGCGTCAACCTCTCCATCGTCGCGGCGATCGGCGGCGTCGTGGTCATCGTGATCACCCCGCTCTTCGGCCGCTTGAGCGACCGCACCATGTCGAAGCTCGGCAAGCGGCGCCCGTGGATCCTGGGCGGCGCACTCGTCGGCATGGCGGGCGTCGTCGTGCTCGCCTTCTCCACGGCGCTCTGGCAGGTCATCGTCGGGTGGGCGATCATCCAGACCGCCTACGGCGCGACGAACAGCGCCGTGCACGCACTCCTCGCCGATCAGATCCCCACGCGCATCCGGGCGCGCGTCTCGGCCGCGGCGAGCGTCGCCAACGCGCTCGCGCTCATCGTCGGCTCGCTCATGATCGCGGCGCTTCCGAACGACCAGCAGTGGACCTGGTTCATCGTGCCGGGCGTGGTGGGCACCGCCTTCAGCGTGCTGCTCTTCTTCCGCCTGCACGACATCGTGCGCACCGAGAAGCCCGAGCCCTGGCGGTGGTCGGACGTCCTCTCGACCTACTGGCTGAATCCGGTGAAGTACCGCGACTTCTTCTGGGCGTGGGCGTGCCGACTGTTCGTCACCATGTCGCTGTTCATGGTGTCGACCTACCTGCTGTTCTTCATCATCGACCGGTTGGGGATTCCGAAGGAAGAGGCATCCGGAGTCTTCGCGATGGTCCTCATCGCCTTCACACTCGCGAGCATCCTGACGACCGTCGTATTCGGCTGGATCTCGGACAAGACGGGCCGGCGCAAGGCGATCGTCTGGGTATCGGCCCTCCTCTCGGCAGTCGGTCTCACCGTCGCCGCGCTCGCACCCGACCTGTCGGTGTTCATCATCGCGATGGTGTTCGTCGGCGGCGCGCAGGGCGCGTTCATCTCGGTCGATATCGCGATGATGACCGAGGTGCTGCCCACTTTCGACGAGGCGGGCAAGGACCTCGGCATCGTCTCGCTGTCGTACCAGGTGCCGCAGGTGCTGGTGCCGGTGCTCGCCATCCCGCTGCTCGCGATCGGCGGCAGCGGTGAGAACTACACGGCGCTGTTCGTCGCCGCGATCGTGTTCTGCGTGGTCGGCGCGCTCTGCGTGCTGCCCATCAAGAGCGTCAAATAGACGAGGCGGATGCCGGGGCGACGGCGGATGTCAAGGGGTCGGTCGAGACGGATGCTTCGTCCTACGGTCGGGGATGAACCCTGACGACAAGACGCGATTCGCGGCGAGCGAGGCCTGTACCCATGAGCGCTCTGATCATCTGTTGGAACCGTGACAAGTGGGACGGGTGGGACACGCCATACGAAGCTATCGTGGCGGCGATGCGCGATCCTGCGTTCCGGTACGTGTGTCGCTGGTCGGTCGGCGCGCGTCGCGAGGTGCCTATCGGGACGGATGCCTGGCTTCTGCGACAGGGCAGGATCCGCGGCCTCATCGGTCATGGTCGAGTGCTGTCGGAGCCGTTCGAGGACGTCCACTTCACGGATCCTGGGAGGACTCGTCAGTACGTGACCGTGGAGTTCGACAACCTTCTCGAGGAGTCGGATGCCGTGCCGGCGCATGTGCTCCAAGCCGTGGTGCCTCAGGTCGCGTGGGCATATCAATTCCAGTCAGGCAACTCCGTGCCGGCCGATGCCGAGGCGCGGCTGCGCAACCTGTGGGCGGACGCTACCGGACGCGCCTTAGACGGCTGAGCCGGGCGTTTGGCGAGCTCCGCTTCAACGTTCGCCTCAGAGGTCGAGGAAGTCGCCGAGCCACATCCGAACGCTCGCGAGACACTCTTCGCTGACGGCACCCGCGACTGCGGTGAGGCGCTCGCGGGTGAGCGTGCGCGGCTGCTCCGTCATGATCCATGACGGGCGCTCCAGACCGCTCGCGCCCTCGACACGAACGTGATTCGGCCACCCTCGATTCACTGTCGTGATCGGCAGGACGATCGCAAGGGTCGTCACCGCGTCGAGGTATCCCGCGGAGGCGATGACGAGGACCGGACGGTGCCCGCCCTGTTCTCGGCCGCGAACAGGCTCGAGTGACGCCCATGCCACGGCGCCGGGCGCGAGGTCACTCACGGGGCAGGTCGGTCAGCTCTGCGCGCTCCCACGAGGTCGACTCCACGGCGTGGGATGAGAGATCTTCGTTGGACGATCCTGCGATCGCCTCTCTGAGCGACGCCAGGCGGTCACGCCGATCCGCGGCATCCGCGAGCACAGCGAGGTGCGCACCGAGCGTCAGCCCCGCTCGCGAGGCCTGCGTCTTGAGCCGGTCGCGCAGTTCATCGCTGACCTTGATCGTCGTGGTCATACTTTCAGTATACCGACGCCAAGAGCGGCGGCATGGCTGGCGGAGGTGGGCGCACCCGAAGCCGGGGCGCCCACCTTCGTGCATCAGAGGGGGAGGAGTGCTGCCCCGCGCCGCCACACCTGGCGGATGTTGAGGGTGTCGCTGATGTCTGTGGTGGGGTCGCCGTCGACGAGGAGCAGGTCGGCTCGGAAGCCGGGGGCGATTCGTCCCCGATCCGTGAGGCCGAAGCGCCTTGCCACCGTGGCGGTCGCTGCCCGCAGCGCCTGCACGGGGGAGAGGCCGGCACGGACGAAGAGCTGGAGTTCGTGATGGACGCTGGCGCCGTGCGCGAGACCGCCGAACGACGGCACGGGCACTGACGCGTCCGTGCCGACGAGCAGGTCGACGCCGGCATCGCTGAGCGCCTTCACACTCGCCAGCACATCATCCAGGTCACCCAGCGGGTACCTGTCGAAGCTGCTCGACAGCGTGGCCAGCCACCCCTCACTCAGTCGAGATGCGACCCGTGGGTCGGCGGCGAAGGCTTCGCCGGTGATGCCCATCATCGAAGCGTTCAGCACCACGCACGGGACGACGAACGCGCCGGACCGGGCGACCAGCTCGATCACCTCGGCGGTATGCGGCTTGTCCATGAACAGATGCGCAAGTCCGTCGATGCCAGCGTTGATCGCCGTCACGGTGGAGTCGATCGTCAGGGCATGGGCAACGGTCAGCATCCCGAGGCGGTGAGCTTCGGCCACACCTGCTGCGACGGTTGCGTCGTCCAGGAAGGGAAGACCGACCGCGCCTTCGACAGTGCCATCGTCGATCATGAACTTGATGTAGTCGGAGCCGGCCTCAACGAGCTGCGGGATGAAGGCGACAGCCTCTTCCGGGGTGGAGGAGAAGGGCATGACGATGTTCTCCCACGACTTGCCGCCACGGCCTTCCTTGCGGCCCTCTCGGGGCGCGGCATCCGCCTGATCTTTGCCGCCGTGCTTGTCGCCGCCGTGCGCGAACAGCTCGCTGGGGTGCCCTCCGGGAGGCGTGATGCCGAAACCGGCAGACCGCACGTCCGCGACCCGGTCGTTGTTCGTGATCTCCTTGCGGTTCTTCTTCGTGTGGGCGCCCTGCATCTCAAGTTCGGTCGTGACGCCGAAAGTGAGCGCGAGCTCGAGGGACTCGATCGACGTGTGCACATGGGCGTCGATGAAGCCCGGCGTCAGGGTAGCGCCGCTCGCATCGATGATGTCTGCGTCGGCGGGTGCATCCTCTCCGATGGAAAGGATGATGGGGCCGTCCAAGACGACGGTGGTGGCGTCGAGGACGGTCTCGCCGTCGAAGATCCTGACGTTGATCAAGGCTGTCTTACTCATGGCTTCTGCTCCTGCACTCGGGTCGGCGTCGAACATGTTCTGAACGAACATGTTCGCAACCGTAGCACAGAACCTGTTCGGCACGAACATGTTCGTGGTAGGTTCATGCCATGACCAATCCCGACCGCCCGCTGAGTCGCCGTGAGCGACCCGCTAAGCCCCCGCTGACCCGAGCCGGCATCGTCGCAGCGGGCCTGTCGGTGCTCGAAGCCGAGGGGATCGAGAAGGTCACGATGCGGCGAATCGCGGCCGAGCTCGACACCGGCGCCGCCTCGCTCTACGTGTACGTGCAGAACACTGCGGACCTGCACGCGCAGATGCTCGACGAGCTCCTCGCAGGCGTCACGCCTGCCGAGACCGGACCATGGCGCACGCGCCTGATCGACCTGCTCAAAAGCTACGCGGGGGTGCTCTTTCAGCATCCCGAGATCGCCCGGCTCTCCATGTCCACCCATACGTCCGGGCCCAACTATCTGCGTCTGCTCGACACCATCCTCGGGCTGCTCGACGAAGGTGGCGTTCCCGAAAATCAAGCCGCGTGGGGTGTGGACATCCTTCTCGCGTACCCCACCTTCCTGGCCGCCGAACGAGGCTCGCGTACTCAGCGCCCCAACAACCGTGATTTCGCCGACCTCGCAACTCAGGTCGCGACCGCCGATCCGCTCTCGCTCCCTCACGTCGCTGCCGCCGGTGACGAAATCGTCTCGGGAACGCCTGCGGCACGCCTGCGGTGGGGCATCACGGTGCTGATCAACGGCATCACCCAGACCGAAAGAGCGTGACGTCCGGCTCCGCCGACCGGATCATCGTCCCGCCGGCGGACCACCCGATCAGGCCCGTTCCACCGGCAGCCACAGTTCGCAGATGGCCGTGCTGAAGTCCGCGGCGCGGTCCAGAACCRCCACAATGGACGGGCCAGGCCGAAGCCGCCAGGGATTCGACGGGAACCAGTCCGTGGCTGTGGCCGCCCACGCCGACTGCAGCGCCGCCGGGTACTCACCCTCGGTGCGGAACACCGCCCAGGTGCCGGCCGGAAGCTCGATGGTGGTGAGATCCGCGGGTACGGGCGTCGTGTCGGCGACGGCGACGCCGTGGAGGTAGGTAAGCTCGCTGCCCTCGGTGTAATCGGGGTCGACGTCGGCGCTCACCTGCAGCAGTCCGGCCGGCTCGGTGCTGCTCAGATCCTTGAGCCGCGCGTGCTCTTCGATCGGCAGGGCAGCGATATGCGCCTGGATGTGCGGGTTGACGCCCTCGTGGATGAGCGGCACCCGAGCCGAGTGGCCGATGAGCCGGAAGGCCGGTCGTTCTACGATGCGAGTGTCCATGGCGGTGTTCCCTTCTACGGTCAGGCGAAACCTGAGCTGCGGTTGCATGCGAAGGGGGCCGCCGTCTCGGCGCGCGTCGCCGGGGTTGACACCGTGCACGGATCGGAAGGCGCGGCCGAAGGCCTCGGTCGAGCCGTAGCCATATCGCACCGCGATTCCCAGCAGGTCGCCGTCCGCGATAACGTCCGCTGCGGCGACCGTCATGCGACGCCGCCGGATGTACTCCGACAGCGGCATGCCGGCCAGCGAGGAGAACATCCGGCGGAGGTGATACTCCGTCGTGCCCAGGCTTGCGGCCAGGCCGGCGATGTCGATCTCCTCCGTGAGGTGCTCCTCGACGAAGTCGACGAGGTGATTGAGCGCTGCGATCACGGTTCCCCCTTCGACCTCAAGCCTGCTTGATCGCTGCGATCCGCACCCTACTATCGCGGTCCGATCCGATCATCACCATGTGTGCTTCCGAGGGACGCGCCAGAGGATGATGGGTTCATGCCCGCCGCCCATCGCCCCGGTCTTCGGGTCGACTCGGAGATCACGATCCCCGAGTCCGAGCTGTCCTGGCGGTTCTCGCGGTCTTCCGGTCCCGGCGGGCAGGGAGTGAACACCGCCGACTCCCGAGCCGAGCTGGTGTGGGATGCCGCGGCCTCGGCCGTGCTCTCAACGCTCCAGCGCGAGCGACTCCTCGAACGGCTGAGTGGTCGCCTGGTCGACGGGGTGCTGACGATCGCGGCATCCGAACACCGCGCGCAACTGCGCAATCGAGATGCGGCGCGCGACCGGCTGGCCGCCATCGTGGCCGACGCCCTGCGGCCGCCTTCGCCGACGCGGCGCTCGACGAAACCGGGTCGAGGCGCCAAGGAGCGGCGCCTGAAGGCGAAGAAGCAGCGCACCGACGTCAAGCGGCTGCGTCGACCGCCCCTGGACTGACTGTTCGTCTTTCAGCGAGTGAGACCTTCGATCGAGTAGCGGCGCTCGATTCCCAGTGTCATCCGCCCCCACTCACTGTCGGAGACACGATCTCGGTGTGCCAGGAACACCGCTTCGCTCACGTAGCGCTCGTCGACGTGCCAGATCAGCGGGTCGGCCGTCGGGGTGACCTCGAAGGAGAGGCATCCGGGCTCCGCGCGTGTGAGAGCAAGGTGCGCCGGAAGGTGCTCGATGACGAGCTGCGCCTCATCGAGGTTCTTGCACACGAGTTGGCCGCTGAGGCGCACATCAGTCATGTGCTCAACGGTAGTCAGATCTTCTTCACCACGGTGAGGAGGAAGACGGAGTCTTCGATGGCATCGACCGAGTGCCGTCCCTCGGGGATGATCATGAGGTCTCCCGGCGATCCGTTCCAGGACACATCGCCGGATTTGAGCAGGATGCGACCGTGGAGCACCTGCAGGGTCGCCTCGCCGGGATTCGGGTGCTCCGTCAGACTCTCGCCCGCACGCAGCGCCATCACCGTCTGTCGAAGCTGGTGCTCATGACCGCCGAAGACGGTCTTCGCGCTTCTGCCGCTCGAGGCCCGTGTCGCCTGGCCCAGCTCGTGCCGCGCGAGAGCGATCAATGAGGTCTTCTGCATGGTGATCGTTCCGATCCTGGGATGTGCCCAGAGCGTACTCGCCCCACCGTCGGGGCAATAGGCGTCGACCGCTGGGTGGCGTCCATTGCGCGGGCGGTCGAGAATACGCGCATGACTCGGAACGCAGACGATGAACAACGATGGGCTCCCGCCACGGTCGCATCGCTCGCCGGACCCGCGTATCGCGAGCCCCATCGTCTACGGCGGCGGCCGGCGCGCGGCACCGTCACGAGACGATCCGAATCCGATTCCCGAATCCACCTGTTTTATCCCTCTGACCTGGGCGGAATGTCGGAGGCCATCGGCAGAATGAGGGTATGAAAAGCCCCATCGACCCACTCTCCGACCTGCGGGTGCAGGTCGCGGAAGGGTTCCACGGGGTGAGCGATCCGCATCTCCTCCATCACGCCTCGGATGCGGATCTGGCGGCCGCGATGGCGATCGTCGGTGACATCGCCCGGCTCGTCGAGGGGGTTCTGATCGACGGGGTCGCCGAACTCGCGGAGCGGTCCAGCAGTCGGGTGACGGATGAGCGGTTGACGACCCGGCTGGGCTGCCACAACCTGAACGAGCTCATCCAACGGCTCATCCGGTGTTCGGCGCAGACCGCCGCACGGCTGGAGCGGGCGCAGCGCGCGGTCGCTCCCGCGTGGGACATGATCACCGGCGAGGAGCGTCCCGCTCGGCTGCCCGCCCTCCGCGCGGCGCTACTGGACGGGCATGTCGGCGCCGACGGCGTGCTCGCCGTCGCGGGCCCGCTGCTGGAGATGGACCGGCGCGTGCCCCGCGATCAGGTGCTCCTCGCCGATGACGTGATCGCCGCCCATGCGCGCGGCGAGGGACCGGATGGCGAGCCGCCGGCCTGCGCCGATGTGCTGCGGGTGCATGCCCAGGTGTGGGCGACGGCCCTCGACCAGGACGGCGCCGAACCCCACGAGCGCGACATCGCGTTCCGCCGTGGACTCACCCTCGGGCGCGCCCGAAACGGGGTGATCCCCATCCGCGGGGACCTCCTGCCCGACGTCGCCGCCCAGCTGCAGCGGATCTCCGACGCGACTTACACCCCGCCGTCCTCGGTCGGGTTCGTCGACTCGACCGAGACCGCGGAGCCGAGCGAAGAGCCCGACGACGAGGCCGCGGGGTTCACGTCGATCCTCGATAATCGCACCCGGGCGCAGCGGCTGCACGACGCACTCGCCCTGGCCCTCGGCGTCGCCGCGCGCAGCGGCGAACTGCCCACGATCGGCGGCGCTGCGCCGACCCTGATCGTCATGACCCGCGCTGAAGACCTCCAATCCGACACCGGATGGGCGACGATCGAGGGCTGCGACGAACCCGTCTCACCGACCGTGGCCCGTCATGTCGGCTGCGCCGGGGTGATCCAACGTGTCGCCCTCGCGCCGAACGGCCGCATCCTCCGGCTCGGCACCGAAGAACGCCTCTTCAACCGCCACCAGCGTCGCGCGTTAGCCCTCCGCGACGGCGGGTGCATCATCCCCGGGTGCAGTGTGCCCGCGGGATGGTGTGAAGCGCATCATGTGACCGACCATGCCAAGGGCGGCCCCACCCACACCGACAACGGCGTCCTGCTCTGCTGGTGGCATCACCGCTACATCGACACCTTCGGCTGGCACATCCGGATGAACCGGGGCGTGCCCGAAGTGCAAGCACCACTCTGGCTCGACCCCACCGGACGATGGCGACCCGTCACCAAATCCCGCATCCGCATGCTCGAACTCCTCAGCCCTCGCACCTGACACGCCAACCCACGGACCGTCATGCTGACAGTCGGACAGCTTGTTCTCTGGTGGCCTTGGCGATGATGCGAATGCCGCGCCTGATCTGCTGCTCGTCGACGTTGCCGAAGCCCAGCACGAGAGCCGGTGGGAGAGCTCGCGCGGGGCCGGATGGGCCTGGTCGCGCCGATCTCGGCGGTCGGGGCCGCGGCACTTCCGGTCCTGGCGGGCGTGGTCTTCGGTGAGCGCCCCGGCTGGCTAGTCTGGGCCGGATTCCTCGCCGCCCTCCCGGGAATCTGGCTCGTCTCCCGCACCACAACCTCTGATCGACCGACCGAGGCACGAGGAACGCTCATCGACGGCACCCTCGCAGGCGTCGGCTTCGGCATCCTCTTCATCGCACTGGCGCAGATCTCCGACGGCGCCGGCCTGCTGCCGCTGGCGGCCAACCAGCTGTGCGGAGCGATCCTGACGATCGTCGCCGGCGCCGGACTTCGGCAGGTCTGGCCCCCCTCGCCCGGCGTGCTCGGCTGGGGTAGCGTGTCGGGCGTGTTCGGCGCTTCGGGCACGCTCGCCTTCGTGGTCGCCACCGGAGCGACCAGCCTCGGAATCGCGGGAGTGCTCACGTCCCTGTACCCGGCCGTCACCGTGCTGCTCGCGGCCGGGCTCCTCAGGGAGCGGGTCGCGGTCGGTCAACGGGTGGGCATCGGCATCTGCACCCTCGCCGTCGCCGCGATGGCGCTGGGCTGACGCCACCGAAGGAAGGTGATCTCGTGGGTCTGCTCGTCACCACCGTGATCTGGGCGCTGTTCGTGGCGACGACCCTGTGGTTCCCGTTTCGTCGTGGACCGGTCGGCTTCGGCATCTACATCGTCACCGTGGCCTGCAACGAGATTCCGCTGGTGCTGCTGGCGGTGTTCGTCGTGTCGGTGGTGCTCAGTCTGGAGGACGCGGCGGCGGAGCCGACGGCGATGATCGCGGCGCTGGTCATCGCATGCTTCGTCACGCTCGGGATGGTGTGGCTGCAGGTGCGCGCGCGGAGCGTTCAACCGGCGTTCGAGGCGGCGCTGACCGCGGGCCTGGGCACCGACTGGCGCGTGTCGATCCGACCCGATTCAAAGACCCCGTGGAAGCCGACCGCACCGTGGGTGCCCGGCATCCTGCTGCCGTTCCAGCGGCACAAGGCCACCGTGAAGCGCGTGCGCAACATCCCCTACGCGTCGGGCGGACGCGCTCACCTCCTCGACCTCTATCGACGGACGGATGCCTCGACCCCGCGTCCCGTCGTCATCCAGCTGCACAGCGGGGGCTTCGTGCAGGGTGGCAAAAGCCGCGAGAGCGTCGCGCTGCTGAACCAGTTCGCCGATCACGGCTGGCTCTGCGTCAGCGCGAACTACCAGCTCCGTGCCGAAGGAGCGTTTCCCGAGTCTCTGGTGGACACGAAGCGGGTGATCGCGTGGGTGCGAGCGCAGGCGATCGAGTACGGCGCCGATCCGGATCAGATCTTCCTGGTCGGCGCGTCCGCGGGCGGGCATCTGGCGGTCTCGGCGGCGCTCACACCGAATGACCCGCGCTTCCAGCCCGGTTTCGAACAGGCCGACACCCGCGTCGCAGGAGCGGTGTCGGTCTACGGCTACCTCGGCCCGCGCAGCAGCGATCCCACCAGCTCTCCGGCCGGGCTCGCCCGTCCGGATGCGCCACCCCTGCTGATCGTGCACGGAGCGAGAGATACCGCGCTTCCGCTCGGTCTCGCGCGCTCGGTGGCTGCCGAGCTGCAGTCCGTTTCGAGGTCGCCGGTCGTGTACGCCGAGCTCCCCGACACGCAGCACGGCTTCGACCTGTTCGCCTCCGTCCGCGCCCGGGTCGCGGCGAACGCCATCGAGCAGTTCATGGGCTGGGCTCGCTCCCGATCGTCGCTCTGAAGGAGTGGCGCACCCGCAAACCGGATGCGCCACTCCTTTCCTGCCTGATGCTCAGCCGAAGGGGATCGCGCCCACGAGCACACCGACCAGCAGCATCACCAGCGAGATCACGCACGCGCGCCAGAGCACCTTCTTGTGGTGGTCGCCCAGGTTGACCCCTGCGAGCGAGACGAGCAGGAGGATGGCCGGAACCAGCGGGCTCTGCAGATGGACGGGCTGGCCGGTGATCGAGGCGCGGGCCATTTCGACGGGGGCGATGCCGTAGGTCGCCGCGCTCTCGGCGAGCACGGGAAGGATGCCGAAGTAGAACGCGTCGTTCGACATGAAGAACGTCATCGGAATGGAGAGCACTCCGGTGATGACCGCGAGGTACTGACCCATCGAGGCGGGCACCACCTGAACCACCCAGTCGGCCATCGCGGTCACCATGCCGGTGCCGTTCAGCACGCCGACCAGTACGCCTGCGGCGAGCACCATGGAGACGACGCCGACGATGCTGGGGGCGTGGGCCACGATCTCGTCGGCCTGGCTGCGAAGCTTGGGGAAGTTGATCACGAGGGCCAGCGCGGTGCCGACCATGAAGATGTAGGCCAGCGGCATGAGGTCGAGCACCAGCAGCACCATGACCGCGAGCGTCAGGGCGAGGTTGACCCAGATGAGCTTGGGCCGCAGTGTCGGGCGATCCGCTCGCAGCATGGTGTCAGCCATCATCGTGTCGAGATCTTCGTCCTCGAGTACCTTCTGCTCGGCGATTGCAGCCAGTCCGGCCGGCATCCGCTGCCCCCGGCGCACGGTCACGAGACCGGTCGTCGAGAGGGTGGCTGCCGCTCCCGGCTTGACGTCGGCGCCGCGAACGACTCGGTTTCCACCGATGATCCGGCGCCAGAGGGTCGGCGGCTCGCCGGCGGCGGCATCCGTGGAGGCAAACGCCGATGAGTACTCGAGCGAGCCGATCCGCTTGCGCTCGCCCAGGCCCAGCATCCACGCGAACACGAGGGCGATGACGAGCCCGGTCGCCAGCGAGGGCAGCATCGGTACGAAGATCTCGGTCGGCGAGACGCCGAGCGCTGACGCCGCTCGAACGGTGGGACCTCCCCACGGCACGATGTTGAGCGTGCCGTTCATGAGGCCTGCCACGCACGTGAGCACGACGGGGCTCATGCCCAGGCGCAGGTAGATCGGCAGCATGGCCGACGTCGTGATGATGAAGGTGGTCGATCCGTCGCCGTCGAGCGAAACTGCGCCGGCCAGGATGGCCGTTCCGAGCACTACTTTCGCAGGGTCGTTGCCGAGGAACCGGGTGATGAACCGAATCAGCGGATCGAACAGCCCGACGTCGATCATGATGCCGAAGAACATGATCGCGAACATGAGCAGCGCCGCCGTCGGCGCGAGATTTCCGATGGACTCGATGATCATGTCGCCGAGTCCGAGACCAGCGCCGGCGAAGAGGCCGAAGATGGTGGGGACGAGGATGAGGGCGACCATCGGGGTGAGTCGCCTGGTCATGATGAGCACCATGAAGGTCAGGATCATGGTGAATCCGAGGATGACGAGCACTTCGACTCCTTTGTCTGGATGGTGCGGACAGATCGGCTGATGCCGGATGCCTGCCACTGCCGCAGCGAGTGGCGATTCGCCGAACCTAGCCGCGGCATCGGCGCGGCATCCGGTATCTCGCTTTGATGCACGTATTGCGCATATCGTGAGTTCTGCGCATTTCGCTCAATGCGCCGCGAGGAGGCGGCGATGCGGTTCTCGACGCAGCTGCTGCTGCTTCAACTGGCCTGCGTGACCGCAGTCGTCGCGATCTGCACCGGGGTTTTCGTCGGGATCGGCGTGCAGCAGCTTCGGGCCGAAGCGGAGAGCTCTGCCCTGTCCATCGCTCGTACGATCGCCGCCGACTCCGACGTACGCAGCGGCGTGGCGCGGATCTCGGCGGATCCCGGCACGCCGACCAACGCCAGCCTGCGCGGCGGGCCGCTCGCCGAACTGGCGACCGCGGCAGAGGCCGAAACCGACGCGCTGTTCATTGTGATCACCGACGACCACGGAATCCGCCTCGCGCACCCAGACCCCGCTCTGCTGGGCGCGGTCGTCAGCACAGACTTCTCGGACGCGCTCGCCGGGCGCGAGACCGTCGCATGGGAGTCGGGCACGCTCGGCGAATCGGCCCGGGCGAAAGTCCCTGTCCGTGACCCCGATACCGATGAGCCGGTCGGCGAAGTCAGCGTCGGATTCGCGACCACGAGCGTCTTCCAAGAGCTTCCGCTGCTGCTCGGAGGAGTGGCCCTCGCCGCCGCTGCGGCGCTGTGCCTCGGTGCGATCGTGTCGCTCGTGCTTCGGCGGCGCCTCGAACGGCTCACCCTCGGTGTGCAGCCCGAGGAGCTCGCCGCCCTTGTGCAGAATCAGGCGGCCGTGCTCGACGGTGTCGGCGACGGGGTGCTCGCCTATGGGCCAGACGGCATCGTGACGGTCGCGAACAATACGGCGACACGACTGCTCGGAGTCTCAGACCTGGTCGGCCGTCGCGTCGATGGACTCGACCTTCCGCCTGCGGTGCTGAGCGCCCTGTCCGGGTCGACGACGGACGGGCGAGAATCGGATGCCGCGGAACCCCTCGTGCTGGCCGACCATGTCGTGTTCATCGACACTCGCCCGGTGTCGCGCGCCGATCGGGATCTGGGCCTGATCGCCGTGATCCGGGATCGCACCGATGTCGTGACCCTCACGGATCGCCTCGAGACGGTCGCGTCGATGACCGATGCGCTGCGCGTGCAGCGCCACGAGTTCGCGAATCGTCTCCATGTCACGGCGGGTCTCATCGACGCCGGGCGCGTCCCGGATGCGCGGGACTACCTCGACGAGGTTCTCGAGGCGTCGCAGACCTCTGCCGCCCTGCCCCTGGGGGACCACATGACCGAGCCGTTCCTGGCGTCGCTGTTGGAGGCGAAGGCCGTGCAGGCGGCTGAGCGCGGAGTGCGACTGACCGTGAGCGCTGACTCCTTGGTGCGAGGCATCGTCGCGAAGCCGGAAGACGTGGCGATCGTGCTCTCGAACCTCGTCGACAACGCGGTCGCTGCGGCGGTGCGCGGCGAGGAGCCGCGATGGCTCATCGTCGAACTCCTCGATGACGACGAGACGCTGGTGATGGCGGTCTCGGACTCGGGTGCAGGAGTCGCCGAGGGCGAAGACCCGTTCACCGATCGACCGCGCGCGGACCCGGACCCTGACGCGGTTCACGGTCGAGGCATCGGCCTGCCGCTGATCCGGGAAGTGGCAGCACGTGCGGGCGGGGATGTCTGGCTCGCCGCCGCTGGTGACCAGGAAACTTCTGGGGCGGTCTTCTGTGCACGGCTTCCCGGCGTCATGACCGCGCCCACTCAACCGCAACGCGAGGGAACCCGATGACAGATCAGATCACCGTCCTCGTCGTCGACGACGACTTCCACGTCGGAGGCCTCCACAGGGACATCGTCGCCGCGCAGCCCGGCTTCGCCGCGCTGGAGCCGGTGCGAGGAGTTCGCGCCGCACGCGCGGCGGTTCGCGATCTGCACCCCGCTCTCGTGCTCTGCGACGTCTACCTGCCTGACGGTGACGGAATCACCTTCGTCGCCGAGATCGACGTGGATGCGTTCGTGATCAGCGCGGCGTCGGATGGCGGTACGGTCCGCCGGGCGTGGCGGGCCGGCGCCCTCGGCTACCTGATCAAGCCCTTCGAACCGGCGCTGCTGAGCGAGCGACTCGAGGCGTATCGGCGGTTCCGCAATCTCGCTGTGGACGATCGCCGTCTTGACCAAGACACGATCGACAGGGCGCAGCGCGTGCTGCTTGGTCGGGATGCCGGAGCGGCCTCCGCCTCGCGTTCGACCACCGAGAAGCTGCTCATCGACCTGCTGCAGGGCGGTGAGTCGTCCGCGAGCGACATCGCCGGCCGAGCGGGTCTGTCTCGGGCGACGGCACAGAGACACCTCGCCGCAATGGCGACCCGGGGGGATGTGGAGGTCACTCTCCGCTATGGATCAACTGGTCGCCCGGAGCACCGCTACCGCATTCGAAAATGACCGTGGGCAATTTGCGGCATCCGGCCCTCAGTCCTGCGCAGGCGACCTACTCTCTCGTCATGACCTCATCGCCTTCCGCCATCGCCACGACCGGACAGCTGCGCGCGTCGGGGCACACGTACCGGCCGCTGCGCGTCGAACTGCGCGAGAATCTCCTGTCGGCCCTCGCGGACGGACGCGATCCGTGGCCGGGCATCCACGGATTCGACACCACCGTGATCCCGCAGCTGGAGCGCGCCCTGCTCGCGGGGCACGATGTCGTCCTCCTCGGTGAGCGGGGTCAGGGTAAGACCCGCCTGCTGCGCAGCCTCGCCGGCCTGCTCGACGAGTGGTCTCCGGTCATTGCCGGATCGGAGCTGGGCGAGCATCCCTTCCACCCGGTGACCCCGGCATCCGTCCGTCGCGCCTCCGAGCTGGGCGATGACCTTCCGGTCGCGTGGCGGCACCGCGACGAGCGGTACGTCGAGAAGCTGGCGACTCCCGACACCTCGGTGGCCGACCTGATCGGCGACGTCGACCCGATCCGCGTCGCCGAGGGGCGCTCGCTCGGCGACCCCGAGACGATCCATTACGGGCTCATCCCGCGCAGTCACCGCGGCATCGTCGCCATCAACGAACTGCCCGATCTCGCCGAGCGCATCCAGGTGTCGCTGCTGAACGTCATGGAAGAGCGCGACATCCAGATCCGCGGCTATGTGCTGCGCCTCAACCTCGACGTGCTCGTCGTGGCCACCGCCAACCCCGAGGACTACACCAACCGCGGCCGCATCATCACACCGCTCCAGGACCGCTTCGGCGCGGAGATCCGCACCCACTACCCGCCGACGATCGAAGAGGAGGTCGCGGTCATCCGCCAGGAGGCCGACCTCGTCGCCGCAGTGCCCGCGCACCTGCTGGAGGTGCTGGCGCGCTTCACCCGCAATCTTCGGGAATCGGATGCCGTGGACCAGCGTGCCGGAGTGTCCGCGCGGTTCGCGATCGCGGGCGCGGAGACCATCGCGGCGGCCGCGCTGCACCGCGCGACGCGTCAGCACGAAGATGTCGGGGTGGCGCGACCCGTCGACCTGGAGACGGCCGTCGACGTGCTGGGCGGCAAGATCGAGTTCGAGACCGGCGAGGAGGGCCGCGAGCGCGCGATCCTCGAGCATCTGCTGCGCACCGCGATCGTCGAGACCGCGAGGACGCACCTGCGCGGGATCGACGCGAGAGCGCTCGTTGACGCGTTGCACGATGGGGCGACGGTGATGACGGGCGAGCAGGTGCCCGCCGCCGACGTGCTCGCGGCGATGCCGGTGCTCGGCGAGTCCGAGTTGTACGAGGAGGTCGCCGAGCGGCTCGACGCACACACGCCGGGGGAGCGCGCGGGTGCGCTCGAACTGCTGCTCGAGGCGCTCTACCTGGAACGGCGGATCAGCAAGGACAGCGCCGATGGCGAGACCGTGTATGGCTGAGAGCCAGAAGGTCTGGTCCCTGAGCTTGTCGAAGGGCCCGGAGTCGCATCGGACGCTTCGACAGGCTCAGCGACCGATGCTCGCTCAACGACCGGCGGGGAACCGGTTCCTGAGCTTGTCGAAGGGCCGCTGATGGTCCGCGGATTCCATCGCGCGGCCGCGCACACCAACCGCTACGGACGCTACGCCGGCGGGCCGGATCCGCTCGCTCCGCCCGTTCCGGTCCAAGAGGCACTGGAGGCGATCGGGCTCGATGTGATGTCGGGCACCTCCGCCGAGCGCGCGATGCGCGAGTACCTGCGCCGCGGCTCCCGTGACCGGCTGGGCCTCGACGACCTGGCGCGGCGCGTGCGCGAGCGGCGCGCCGAACTGGTCTCTCGTCATCGTCTCGACGGCACCCTGGAGGAGGTGCGGCGGCTCCTCGACCACGCCGTGCTCGAAGAGCGCAAACGCCTCGCCAACGACGTGGACCTGGACGACGACGCCCGTGAATTCGCCGAGATGCGGCTCGAGAACCTGCCCGACAGCACCGCGGCCGCCGTGAACGACCTGACCGACTACGAGTGGCACAGCCCCGCGGCGCGTGCCGATTACGAGCGCATCAAAGAGCTGCTCGGCCGTGAAATGCTCGACCAGCGGTTCGCGGGCATGAAGAACGCTCTGGAGAGCGCGACGGATGCCGATCGCCAGGCGATCCGCGACATGCTCAGCGATCTCAACGACCTGCTCGAAAAGCGTCGGCTCGGAGAAGACACTGCGGAGGACTTCGACGAGTTCATGCGCAAGCACGGCGACCAGTTCCCCGAGAACCCGAAGAATCTCGACGAGCTGCTGGACACGCTCGCCGAGCGCGCGGCGGCAGCCCAGCGGATGCTCAACTCGATGACTCCCGAGCAGCGCGAGGAGCTTGCGAGTCTGGCCGCGCAGGCGTTCGGCTCGCCGGAGCTCATGCAGTCGCTGTCGCGGCTCGACGACAACCTGCGCTCGCTCCGACCCGGCGAGGACTGGAGCGGGTCGGCATCCTTCTCCGGAGAAGAGGGCGTCGGTCTCGGCGAGGCGACCGGGATCATGCAGGATCTCGCCGACCTCGACTCCCTGTCGGATCAACTGGGTCAGTCGTATCCGGGCGCGCGCATGGACGACATCGATGTTGATGCGCTCGGGCGGCTCGTCGGTGACGATGCCGCCGTCAGCGCGCGCGCCCTGCGCGACCTCGAGCAGGAGCTGAAGGACACCGGGATGCTGCATCGTGCGTCAGACGGGGCGCTCCGGCTCACCCCTCGGGCGATGCGGCAGCTGGGCCGTGCGCTGCTGCGCGACATCGCGACACGTCAGTCCGGGCGCACCGGCCGCCGCGAGACGCGCAACGCCGGCGCCGCGGGCGACCGCACCGGCTCGACTCGAGAGTGGGCGTTCGGAGATACCGAGCCGTGGGACATTCCACGCACGGTCTCGAACGCGGTGCTGCGAACCGTCGCGGATGGCGGGGACGCGGCATCCGGAGTCCGACTCGAGACGCGCGATGTCGAGGTGGTCGAGACCGAGGAGCGCACGCAGGCCGCCGTCGCGCTGCTCGTCGACACGTCGTTCTCGATGGTGATGGACGGGCGATGGGTGCCGATGAAGCGCACGGCACTCGCACTGCATCACCTCATCTCGAGCCGTTTCCGCGGCGACAGTCTGCAGTTGATCGCGTTCGCACGGCACGCGGAGGTCGTCGACATCGAGGAGCTGACCGCGAAGGACGGCGTGTGGGACAAGGGCACGAACCTGCACCACGCGCTGCTGCTCGCCCAGCGGCACTTCCGGCGCAACCCGACTGCGCAGCCGGTGCTGCTGATCGTGACCGACGGCGAGCCGACGTCGCATCTCAACCCGGACGGCTCGGTGCATTTCGCCTACCCGCCGGATCCGCGCACGGTCGCCGTCACGGTGCGGGAGCTCGACACGGTGCATCGGCTCGGCGCCCAGACGACCTTCTTCCTGCTGGGGGACGACCCCGGCCTCGCGCGATTCGTGGGCGCGCTCGCGCGCCGCGCCGGCGGCAGCGTCGTCACTCCCGAGTTGGACGACCTCGGGCGAGCGGTCGTGGAGAGCTACCTCGGCTCCCGCCACACCGGGCGGGGTGCGCCGGAGGACTTCGGCGAGATGCTGCGGGGCCGGTACTGGTGGTGACGGCGGGATAGTCTGGACGAAACCACGCCCCTCGACGTCGGACTTCTGTGACCCTTCCCATGCGCTCCACGTCGTCGTGGCGTGCGTGGCTGATCTGGGGCGTCGGCGTCGCCGCCTACGTTCTGGCGGTCACGAACCGGACCTCGCTGGCTGCGGTCGGCGTCGATACGGCCGATCGATTCAACGTCGATGCCTCGACCCTCTCGCTGTTCGCGGTGTTGCAGCTCGGCGTCTACGGATTCATGCAGATCCCGGTGGGGGTGCTGCTCGATCGCTTCGGGTCACGTCCGGTCATGGCGATCGGGATGGTGCTGATGGCGGTTGGGCAGCTGGTGATGGCCTTCTCGCCCAACGTGGGCGTCGCCATCGCGGCGCGCATGCTGCTCGGTGCCGGAGACGCGGCAGTCTTCCCCGGTGTCCTCCGGCTCATTTCGACGTGGTTCCCGGCTCAGCGCGCACCCGTGATGGTTCAGCTGACCGGGATCTTCGGGCAGCTCGGCCAGATCATCGCGATCATTCCGCTCGCTGCGCTCCTGCACGCGACCACGTGGTCGATCGCGTTCGGCAGCCTCGCCGGGCTCGGCGTGCTGTTCGCCGTTCTGGTGTTCGGCGTCATCCGGAATCACGCTCCCGACCGCACGGCGGATGTCTCCGTGAATACCGACACGGGAGCGATCAGGGTCGTCACGTCCGCAATCGACAACCGCGTCGGCATCCGGGCTGCGTGGTCGCACCCGGGCACCCGGCTCGCCTTCTGGTCTCACTTCACGACGCCGTTCGCCGGCACCGCCTTCATCATGCTGTGGGGCATCCCGTTCCTCACCGAGGGCGAAGGCACGACGCCCGCCCAGGCCGCGGCGATCACGACGACCATGGTGCTGGCCGGCATCGCGTTCGGGCCAGTTCTCGGTGCTCTGTCCACCCGCCTGCCGCACCTGCGCTCCCACGCGCTGGTGCTCCCGACGGTGGCGATCCAGATGCTCGTCTGGCTCGTCGTGATCGCGTGGCCGGGACCCGCCCCGCTGTGGCTGCTGTTCGTCCTGGCGATCGCGCTGGCCACCGGTGGCCCGGCATCGATGATCGCGTTCGACCATGCGCGCACGCACAACCCCAGCCATCGGCTCAGCACGGCGACCGGCATCACCAACTCAGGCGGGTTCCTCGCCGGCCTGATCGCGATCTACCTCATCGGTGTTGCTCTGGACCTGCAGGGTGCCGGGACTCCCGACACCTATTCGCTCGAGGCGTTCCGGTTCGCCTTCCTCATGCAGGTGCCACTGTGGCTCATCGGCATGGCCTTCATCATCTTCGAGCGCAAGCGCACCCGCATCCGCATCGGCCTGGACAAGCCTCGAGGGCCCAAGCGCGCGAGGTGAGCCTCCGCTGAGTGGACTGTCTGGCGCGCCACGTAGGATTGCGCGTGAGGGTCGAAGCGCTGGGGCGCTATCCGATCGACCCGTGTGGGACTGGCGGTCAAACGCCAGCACCTTTGTCACGCTGTCGTGCGCCGAAAAGGGGATCTATGAGTGTTCGCGTCGTATCTGCGATGGGCATGAAGTCATGAGGCTGTACTCCGACTATGGCCCTCGCCGGACCCGCCAGATCCTCGGCGACCTGCTCGCCCTCGCCATGATGGCCCTCTGGGTGTGGCTCGGGATCGGCGTGTACAGATTGGTCGACAAGCTCGCCGTATTCGGTCAGAAGATGGCAGAGGCGGGCGATGGCTTCGAGCACACCATGACCGACGTAGGCGATTTCCTCGGTGGAGTGTTCGGTATAGGCGAAGCAATCAGGGTCCCCTTCGACGCAGCAAGTGAGGCTGGTGCGATGCTCGAGGCTGCGGGGGTCAGCCAGCAGGAGGCCATCCACCAGCTCGCCATGTGGCTCGGCATCGGGATCGCGCTTCTGCCGATGCTCACGATCATCCTGCTCTGGTTCGTGCCGAGGTTCCGATTCGCGCGCAAGGCGGGCCACGCCAAGGCGATGGTCAAGTCAGGCGTGGGCGTCGACCTTCTCGCGCTGCGGGCCCTCGCCACCCAGAAGGTCTCGGCGCTCTCGAAGATCGATCCCGACGCGATGGCCGCCTGGCGGCGCGGTGACGAGGACGTCATGCGTGCGCTGGCCAATCTCGAGCTCAAGAGCTCAGGGGTGCGCGCTCGCTAGGAGTCGGGATGGTGCATTATGCACCCGAGCGCTCAACGAGAATTGATGGATGACCGCAACACTCGTGGCCCAGGGCCTCGCCGGAGGCTACGGCCATCGCACCCTCTTCGACTCGCTTGACGTGACCGTCGCCCCGGGCGACGTGATCGGGGTCGTCGGTGCGAACGGAGCGGGAAAGTCCACCCTGCTGCGGCTGCTCGCCGGCGTCGACGAGCCGCAGGCGGGCACCATCGCACTGGCGCCCTCCGATGCTTTCGTCGGCTGGCTGCCGCAGGAGCACGAACGCGTCCAGGGCGAGACCGTCGCCGAGTACATCGCGCGGCGCACCGGATGCGCTGAGGCGACGAGTGAGATGGATGCCGCGGCCCAAGCCCTCGGCGACCCGTCGCTGAGCGAGAACGGCGCCGATCCAGCTGACGTCTACTCGGCGGCGCTCGATCGCTGGCTGGCCAGCGGCGCGGCCGACCTGGATGAGCGTCTCCCGGTCGTGCTCGCCGACCTCGGCCTCGACCTCAACGGGGCAGCGGCCGAGCAGGCGACGATGACCTCGCTCTCCGGCGGTCAGGCGGCCCGCGTCGGGCTCGCGGCGCTGCTTCTGTCTCGCTTCGACATCGTGCTGCTCGATGAGCCCACCAACGACCTCGACCTCGACGGCCTCGAGCGGCTCGAGGCCTTTGTCCGCGGCATCCGTGGGGGAGTCGTGCTCGTCAGCCACGACCGCGAGTTCCTCGCCCGCTGTGTGACGCGCGTGCTGGAGCTCGATCTCGCGCAGAACTCTAACCGGCTCTACGGCGGCGGCTACGACTCGTACCTCGAAGAGCGCGCGACCGCCCGGCGGCACCAGCGGGAGAAGTACGACGAGTTCGCCGACAAGAAGGCCGACCTCGTCGCGCGGGCTCGGACCCAGCGGGAGTGGTCGAGCCAGGGTGTGCGCAACGCGATGAAGAAGGCGCCCGACAACGACAAGATCCGGCGCAAGGCGGCGACCGAGTCCAGTGAGAAGCAGGCGCAGAAGGTGCGCCAGATGGAGAGCAGGATCGCCCGGCTCGAAGAGGTCGACGAGCCGCGCAAGGAGTGGCAGCTCGAGTTCACCATCGGCTCAGCGCCGCGGTCGAGCTCCGTGGTCTCGACGCTGAGCTCGGCGGTCTTCCGGCAGGGGGCGTTCACCCTCGGCCCCGTGTCGCTGCAGGTGAACGCGGGGGAGCGCATCGGCATCACCGGGCCGAACGGCGCCGGCAAGTCGACGCTGCTGCGCGCGCTGCTCGGCACGCAGCAGCCGGACGAGGGGACGGCGAGTCTCGGCGCCAGCGTGCAGGTCGGCGAGATCGACCAGGCGCGCTCGCTGCTGGTGGGAGTTCAGCCGCTCGCCGCGGCGTTCGAAGAACTCGTTCCGGCCCTCGCGTCCGGCGAGGTGCGCACCCTGCTCGCCAAGTTCGGGCTCAAAGCCGATCACGTCAATCGCCCGGTCGATGAGCTGTCACCGGGGGAGCGCACGCGCGCCAGCTTGGCGCTGCTGCAGGCGCGCGGGGTGAACGTGCTCGTGCTCGATGAGCCGACGAACCACCTCGACCTGCCGGCCATCGAGCAGCTCGAGCAGGCGCTCGAGTCCTACGACGGCACCCTGCTGCTCGTGACCCACGACCGCCGGATGCTGGCGACGGTCGAGACCGACCGGCAGTGGCGGGTCGAAGCGGGTCAGGTCATGGAGCTGTAGGCCACTGCATTCCCTGAGCTTCCACCGCGGTCCCTGAGCTTCCGCTCCGGTCCCTGAGCTCGTCGAAGGGGCCGCTGCTAGCGGCCCTGGCGCTTCTTGTACGGCTTCGGCTGCCCCTTGAGCACCTTGCCTCGTCCCTTGCCCTTCGAGGCCTTGGCCTTGCCGCCCGCGGGCACCTTAGGCTTGTCCGCCGGGGCAGGAGCCGCCGCGATCTGTCGCTTCGCTTCTTCCAGGAGCAGCGTTCCCGCGGGGGACAGAATCGGCCCGTTCTTGGTGTTGGTCAGGAGTGGATGGCCGACTTCTTCTTCGAGCTTGTCCATCGACGAGTAGAGGGACGGGAGCGGGATGCCGAGGGCCTCGGCGGCCCGCGGAAAGTGCACGTCTTCGTCCACGAGTGCGACAAACCGTTGAAGGTCAGAGATCTTCACAGGGAACCTTTCATTCGTCCGCACGAGGCGCTTCCGTCAAGCGTGCCCGACGACGAGACCTGCTGTTGCTCAACGGCCAGGATACGCGCCGAGGACGGTGCTGACCCGCGACGAGTCGCTGTGTCAGGTGTGCTCTTGTGATGCGTGTGGGGCCACTGCTACGGTCAGCCTCACTGGGGGCCTGTCTGGACGACTGGGGATCGTCGCGTGCGGCAAGCGCGCGACGTGGTCATATTGGGGATGCCTTGCGGGACACAACGTTGTGCTCGAAGGGACATCGAAATGGCTATTCATCGTGCGCTCGGAGTTCGTCGGATCGCGATCGGGGTGGTGGCCGCGTTCGTGCTCGCGGGCGCAGCGGCGGTCCCTGCGGTGGCGGCGACCGGTTTCGACGAGACCGAGCTCGAGCCGACCGCCGGCGCCGTTGGCAGCCAGTTCGGGTATTCGGTGGCAGTGGATGGCAACCTGGCGGTGGTCGGAACTTTCCTGGATGACGTCAACGGTGACGATTCAGGGTCGGTGTCGGTGTACCAGCGCGATGGCGCAGGCACCTGGGGGACGGGGATCAAGCTGCTCGCGCCCGATGGCACCGCCCGCGACGGCTTCGGACTATCGGTCGCGGTGGATGACGGCCTGGTGGTGGTCGGCGCCCCCCGCGATGACGAAAACGGCGTCCGTGCGGGGTCAGCGTATGTGTATCAGCAGGATGATTCCGGCGTCTGGGTAGGGACCAAGCTGGCCAACGGCGCAGCCGGCGACCAATATGGCTACTCCGTCGCAGTGGACGGTGGCCTGGTGGTGGTCGGCGCCCCGAACAACGACCAGCGGCAGGCTGAGGCGGGGGCTGTCTGGCTATACGAGCGAAATGCTCTCGGCGATTGGGTGGGGACCCCGACAGTGGCCTACGACGGCACTCCCGGCGATTTCTTCGGGGGCGCGGTGGCGGCGGGTGGTGGCCTTGTGGTGGTCGGCGCTTTCCAGGATGACGAGAAGGGCGCCGGTGCGGGTTCGGCCTACCTGTATGAGCGGGGCAGCGACGGCCTGTGGAGCGCGACCAAGCTGACCGCGACCGACAGCGCAATCAACAATGGGTACGGGTTCTCGGTGGCGACGGACGGCGGCCGGATCGTGGTCGGCGCTAACGGGGATGATGAGAAGGCCCCGAATGCGGGGGCGGCGTACGTGTATTCGCCGGCCACGACAACCGCCGGGTGGACCGCGACGAAGCTCACCGCGACGGACGCCGCAACCGGCGATGCCTACGGAAGCTCAGTGGCGGTGGATGGCGGCGTGGTCGTCGTCGGCGCCTACGGCGCCGCCGTGCCCGACGGGGCCGGCGGGGTTGCCGGCCATGCGGGCGCGGCGTATGTGTACAAGCCGGTCGGCTCCGGGCTCGGCGCCGGGATCAAGCTCACGGCGTCCGCTCCCGAGTTCTTCGACGAGTACGGCTGGTCAGTCGCAGTGGATGACTCCACGGTGGTGGTCGGCGCCTTCACCGACGAAGACCTCGACCGCGCGGGTTCGGTGTACGTGTACGAGATGACTGCGGGCGGGGTGCCGCCGGTCATCACCGTCCCAGCGCCGATCACCGTCCCCGCCACCATGCTCGCCGGCGCGCTGGTGACGTACGTGGCATCCGCCACCGATGCGGTCGACGGGGTCGTCCCCCTGGAGTGCGCGCCGTTGTCCGGGTCGGTGTTCGGGCCGGGAACGACGGTCGTGAACTGCACCGCAACCGACCTGGATGGCAATCCCGCGCAAGCGTCGTTCGATGTCATCGTCAACGTTCCAGCGGGTGCGGCGGGTGTGACCCTCTTGGTGCAGGGGATCAACGGGCTGGGGCTGCCGAAGAAGGTCGCGGTGAGTCTCGCCGCACCCCTCAAGCAGGCCGTGAAGGTTCTCACCGACAACAAGCGCGGCAATGACGGGACGGCCTGCGGCAAGCTCCTCACGTTCCAAGCCAGCCTCGAGCCCCGCACCGACGATGGCACCCTCTCACGCGCCAACGCGGACCTGCTCTACAACTACTCCGCCGCGCTGACCACAAGCCTCGGCTGCACGACGCCCTGACGCCTTCGCGAGTTCGTCCCCCGGGATGGTTATCGAACCATGCGCGCATCGGTGATGTTCGGCGCGCCTGAGGCAGCAGGTCGGCGTAGGTCTCACGCCAGGCCGCGACGTGCAGATCCGCGATTGCGGGCGCATCCGAGAGTTCGGGCCGCGTGACTGAGAAGTTCATCAGTCGATCCTTGCGGAATCCGGCGCGAGCCCAACAGGTCCCGACAAAAGCCAGGACAATCATCTTCGTGGAACTGATCTTCGACAGCGACCCGCACGGAATGAATTGGCTGCGCCCGGACTATCCGTACGCCGACGTGCGCTTCGCGTCCCTGCATTCGGATGAGGCCTCGGGCGACCTGGAGGCGACGGTGTCGACCGTCCGTGACGGCGATGCGGTCCGCACCGAGATCGTCATCACGAACGTGAGCCAGGCACCGGTGTTCACGTCGGTGGGCGACATCGGCATCACGCTGCCGCTCGAGGATCGGTACGACCTGGGCGGCGACCAGGACACGCAGCGCTGCAACGCGCACGTGTTCTGCGGTGGCACCTCGAGCTTCGTCCTCGCGCTGCGGATGGGCGGCGCCGCGCCGCATCTCGGCCTGGTGCTCACCGAGGGTGACCTCGTCGCGTACAGCATCGAGCGGGACGTCGCCCTGCAGAGCAATGACCGCGGATGCTTCATCCTGCATCCCGCGCCGCTCGCGCTGCAGCCGGGGGAGCGGTCGATGATCGCGTGGGTGATCTTCCCGTGCGAGGACAAAGACGACTTCTTCGTCCAGGCTGCGCGGCGCACCCGATTCGTGCGTGCCGAATGGGACCAATACGTCCTCTTCACCGGAGAGACCACCACGCTCCGGCTGACCCCGTCATTCGCAGCAGCCGATGTCACGGTGAACGGCGCATCGGCGACGCCGCAAGGTGACGGCACCTTCTCCGCCGTCTTCGACGCGACCGCGCCGGGCGAGCACGCGTTCGTCGTGCAGGCCGATGACCGCACGGTGTGCACCAGGATCCTGGTCAAAGAACCGCTGCCCGTCCTCCTCGAACGCCGTTGCGCGTTCATCGCCCGGCATCAGCAGTACAACGGCCCGATCGAGATGCTCGAGGGTGCGTTCCTCGCCTACGACAACGAACACGACGCGATCTTCTACAGCCGCATCAACGACTACAACGCCGGCCGCGAGCGCATCGGGATGGGCATCCTCCTCGCCGACTACCTCTCTGCGCTGCGCGACGGAATCGCCTCCGCGTCGGACCCCTCCGTCGCGAGCCGGCTGAGGTGGAGTCTCGCCCGCTACGTCGAGTTCGTCGAGCGAGAGCTGGTGGATGTCGCCACCGGAGCGGTCTTCAACGATGCCGGCCGCGATGCCAGCCAGGAGCGGCTGTACAACGCCCCTTGGGTGGCGACGTTCTACCTCGCCCTGCACCGGCTGGACGGCGACGCCGCACGCGTGTTGGTCGCCTATCGCGTCATCCGGGCGTTCTATGCCGCAGGCGGCGCCGCGTTCTACCCGCTCGAGCTGCCGGTGCTGGAGCTCTGCGACGCGCTGCACCAGGCCGGTTTCGATGCCGAGAAGGACGAGGCATCCGCCCTCTTCCATCACCATTCACGCACGCTGGCATCGACCGGACGGAACTATCCGCCGAGCGAGGTCAACTACGAGCAGAGCATCGTCGCGCCCGCCGCGGACATCCTGCTGCAGACCTTCCTCCTGACGGGAGATCCCGCGCTGCTCGTGGCCGGCGAAGAGCAGCTGACTATCCTCGACCAGTTCCACGGGGTGCAGCCCGATCACCACCTCCACGATGTCGCGGTGCGGCACTGGGACGGCTACTGGTTCGGGAAGCGGCAGACCTACGGCGACACGTTCCCGCACTACTGGAGCGCACTCACCGGCAACGTGCTCGCGCTCCACGCCCGGATCACCGGCGACGCCGCCACCGTTCCCCGCGCGGAGAACATCATCCGCGGGGTGCTGCCGCTGATCTTCGACGACGGGCGCGCATCATGCGCGTACGTCTTCCCGCACAGCGTGAACGGMGAGCGAGCCGACTACGCCGACCCGTACGCGAACGACCAGGACTGGGCACTGGTGTTCGCGCTGCGCTCCCTGCGCGGCCGCACCGTGGCCGCGGCATCCGATCCGGTCAGTATTCGCTCTTGATGACGAAGTAGGAGCCGCGGATCGTCCCGGCGAGCTTCGAGCGCTGCCGGGCGAACTTGAACTTCGAGAGTTCATCGGGCTCGTCCATGCCGTCGGAGAGCTTGAAGCCGACGGCTCGCTTGCCGCCGTCTTCGATCGTGTACATCACGTTGATCGAGAGGCCGCTCTCGTAGAACACGTACGCCATGCGGATGCCATCCACCTCAAAGGCCGTCGCCTCGAGCGCGGGGGAGGCGATGACGATATCGCGCTCCTCCTTGAGGATGAAGCTCACCCAGTCGACGGTCGCCTGCGCCTCGGCGGCGGACTCCACGGTGAAGACGTGGTCGTACTTGTTCCTGAAGTAGCGCGCCTCGTTCGCGCGCAGCCCCGCAAGCGCGTCGGCGTGCGGCGACGACTCCAGACCGATGGTCGAAACGGTGGTGAAATCAACGGCGTAGCTCATGACTCAGACACTATCCGCCCCTGCACCTCTGCCCGGCTCCTGGGAGGAGTGACAGGCTGGTGTCCTCGGGTCGACAGACTCTCGGCCGTGAGGAGGCCATGATGATCGTCGTTCCACCTGCCCTCGATGAGGCCGAAGGCCATGTCGACGACATGTACCAGTCGGATCTGCGGGACAACGGGTTCGTCTTCAGCCACACCCAGGCGATGGCGATCAACCCTGAGGCGCATCAGGCGTGGGAGGCGCTCATCCGGGCGATCGTCCCGTCGATCGGCGTGCGCACCTTCGAGCTGGCGACCCTGGCCGCTGCGCGCGCGATCCCGTCGCCGCACTGTCTGCTCGCCCATGGCCGCAAGACGCTGCGGGCGCAGGCCCTCACCGAAGATCAGCTCGAGCGTGTCGCCCGAGACTACGAGTCCGCGGGTCTCTCCGAGGCGGACGTCGCCGTGATGCGCTTCGCCGAGAAGCTGTCGACGGATGCCGGGGGCATGACCGACGGCGATTCTCAGTCGCTCCGCGACATCGGCTTCACCGACCGGCAGATCGTCGACATCGCGCTCGCCGCGGGAGCGCGGAACTACTACAGCCGGACGCTGCAGGCGCTCGCGGTGCCCGTCGAGTCGGTTCCTGGGCTCAGCACCGCGCTGACAGCGGCGCTCCTGTCGCCGCTCGAGGACTGAGTTTCGCCGGCGGGGTATCAGGCCGCCAATCCGACACTCCTCACAGCCGACGCTCGGTCACCGGGACCGGGCGCACTGCAGAGGAGCACAACGATGGCCGAATCGTGGACGATTTCGCTGGACCGGCTGAAAGTGAACAATGCCGATGAAGACAGTTTCTGGAGCGATGGAGACGAGCCCTACGTCGTCTTGGTCGGCTTCCGATCCAAGTTCCGAACACCGGGTTCCACTCAGGTCTTCTGGAGCGGGGTGCTCAACGACGACTGGGCGGACGGGATCGACGGCGGCCAGTCTGCCAACATCCCAGCGAACCAGGGGCGCGTCCGCTTCGACAACGTGAGCCGGCCGACGCAGGCACAGGTGCTAGCAGGGGACTTCCCGGAGCTGCTCGGAGCGCTCGCGATCGTCTTCGAGTCGGATGCCACCCCCTTCACCGCGGTGCGAGGGCTCATCAACGATCTCGTCAGCGCCGCGCGGACGGAACTCTCGAATCTCGTGGAGAAGGGCAACCTGAATCTGGCGGACCCTCAGGCGGACATCGAGAAGGCCGTCAAGGCCGTGGTGGCGGCGATCGAGCCCTCGACGCTGGGCAAGATCGGGCTGTTCCTGCAGTCGTGGGGCGACCCGGACGACCTCATCGGCGTTCGGCCTCTGATCTTCGCTGCGGTCGATCCGTCGATTTCGCTGCCGATCCCTGTACTGCAGCAGCAGGCCGTCAACGTCGCCTTCACGCCGAACGGGGTCGACTACCGGATCAGCGGCAACGTGTCGCAGGTCCCCTCGGGGATCGGGTGGGAGTCGCTCGGCGGCGTGGTCAAGTCCGGGCCTGGCGCGGCATCGTGGGGGCACGGGCGGCTCGACATCGTGGCGCAGGGCACCGACAACGCGCTGTGGCACAAGTGGTTCGACGGCTCGTGGCACGACTGGGAGTCTCTCGGTGGTGAGATCACGGCGGACCCGGCAGGGGCATCGTGGGCGTCGGGCCGTCTCGACCTGTTCGCGCGCGGCACCGACAACGCGTTGTGGCACCGGTGGTTCGACGGCTCGTGGCACAACTGGGAGTCGCTCGGCGGCGGGCTGAGCTCCGGGCCGGCGGCATCGTCCTGGAGCAACGGGCGCCTCGACGTGTTCGTGCGCGGCACCGACAACGCGCTGTGGCACAAGTGGTTCGACGGGTCGTGGCACAACTGGGAGTCTCTCGGCGGTGGCCTGACCAGCGATCCGGCGGTCGCGTCGTGGGGACCGGGGCGCCTCGACGTGTTCGCCCGAGGCACCGACAACGCGCTGTGGCACAAGTGGTTCGACGGCTCGTGGCACAACTGGGAGTCGCTGGGCGGCATCCTGTCGTCGTCACCCGGCGTGGCCGCCTGGGGATCAGGTCGACTCGATGTCGTGGCGCGGGGCACCGACAACGCGGCGTGGCACAAGTGGTTCGACGGGTCCTGGCACGACTGGGAGTCTCTGGGCGGCGGATTCAGCTCGTCGCTCGACATCGCCTCGTGGGGGCCGAACCGGCTCGACATCGTCGGACGCGGTCTCGACAACGCCGTGTGGCACGGCTGGTGGGAGAACGGCTGGTCGTAGACGCGAGAGGGCGGCGGGGTTCCGGCGGATACCGGGAGTCCCGCCGCCTTCGCGAGCGCTGCTAAGGCAAGGCCGCCGAGTCGATTGTCTCCGTCTGATCCCGGCAGTTGCCGAGCGAGATCGCGCCGAGTTCGAACCAGCAGTACTCCTCGTGCGTGATCTCGGGAATGAGAACCTCGGTCGAACGTGCGTGCGGATTGAGAAATGCCCAACCCCACCTGCCGTTCTCGTCGGCGATCGTGGTGCACCCGTAGCCGCACGAGTCCGCCCGTGCCAGGACATCGTCGATGAAGGCGGAAAGGTCCCCGCAGGTCGCCACCGATGCGGGGCTCAGCGACGAGCCACCGAAGTCCTCGAAGGGAGACTGTGGTGCGAGGCACACGGTGTTGTACATCGCGACGTGCATGTTCACGCAGTTGTTGTAGTCCTCGTCGCCTCCGCAGATCTGCTCGCCGGAGATGAGATCGATTCCGCCCGCCTCCTGAATGGTCTGCTCGGGCTGGTCGACCACGGTGAACGAGTAGGAGTTGTTGAGGCCCGCGACGATCAGGATCGCGAAGAGCCCCGACACTGCGGCCGCAGTGATCAGCGCGCTCACGGCTGCGGCATCCGCGATGCGTCTGCGAAGGGATGCATCGACCATGAGGACAGTGGCCGCGACGAGCGTCGCACCACCGGGGATCGCGAACCAGCCGGAGGCGAAGGCGGCGATCATCCCGACGACCGAGAGCCCGAGGATCAGCCAGTAGAACACCCGAGTCCCCGTAGTGAGCGGACTCCACACCCGCTTTCCGCACGCTGGACACCGGAAGACGCGGAATCCGAACGGTCTGCTGACAGGCTCGGCCGAGAACGTTTCGCCGCACGACCTGCAACGGAGAAGGTCTGCTTCGTGTCCGTCGACGGTAGCGGTCTCAGCGTTCGGCATGGATTGATTCTGGGGTATCGGTAAGCACCCTGCGAACCGAGATCTCGACCGCCTTCGCGCTCAGAAGTCGACGGTGGTCACCTCGGGGGGTGGACTTGTCGCCGGCGAACTCTCAGGCCTGTTCGTCCTCCTCCGGCTCGAAGTTCGAGGCTGTCCCGGTGTGCCCGGCTGCGACGCCGTCGGGGTCGGGCGGAATCGTGCCGTCCTGTCCCAGCCCACCGCGCTTCTCGGTTGCCTCGTCCGACTCCGCCGGTGACTTCGCGTCCTGCGTCCGGTCGTCGTTCTCTCGCTCGGTCATGGTTCCTCCGTAGTGTCTCTTCCGCCGACGTTAGATCCGCGCGTCTCGTGGGTCGCCGGGGTTGACAAAACCGCGCTTCCGGCGTCGCGGCTGCCCGCATGAGCGTTCGCGCCGGGTCGAAGACGCTTGTCCAAGGCCTCAGCCGGGGGAGCCGTCCAGGACGAGCCGATAGCCCATGCCCGACTCGGTCAGCAGATGCGCCGGGTTCGCAGGATCGGCCTCGAGCTTCTTGCGCAGCTGGGAGATGTACAGCCTCAGGTAGCCGGAGTCGGTGACGCTCTCGCTCGCCCAGATCTCCTTGAGCAGCGTCTGCCGGGTCACCAGGGCACCGGCGTTGCGCGCGAGGAACTCCAGCATCCGCCACTCCGTCGGCGTGAGGTGCACGCGTGCGCCGGCCCGGCTGACCGACTTCGCGGCGAGATCGATCACCACATCGCCGAACGAGATGACCGGGTCGCCGCCTGGGGCACCGGTCCGTCGCGACAGGGCCCGCAGCCGCGCGAGCAGCTCATCGATCTGGAACGGCTTCGTCACGTAGTCATCGGCCCCGGCGTCGAGCGCCTCGACCTTGTCGGCCGAGCCGGTGCGGCCCGAGACGACGATGATCGGGACAGACGTCCAGCCCCGCAGCGCCTGGATAACGCGCACACCGTCCAGGTGCGGCATGCCGAGATCCAGCAGCACAATGTCCGGGTGCGACTGTGCGGCGAGAGTGACGGCCGCCGCGCCGTCCGCGGCCGCGACGACCTCGTACCCGTGTGCGCCGAGCGTGATCCGGAGGGCCCGCACCAGCTGCGGATCGTCGTCCGCGACCAGGATCTTCATGAAACGCCTTCCGGAATTCCTTCGGCGGAGACGGATGCCGCGGCCACCGGCAGCGCGACGACCATGGTCAGCCCGCCACCCGGGGTGTCTTCGGGCGTGAGACTGCCGCCCATGCCCTCGGTGAATCCCTTCGACAACGCCAGACCCAATCCGAGGCCGGTCGAATTGTCGGTGTCGCCGAGGCGCTGGAAGGGGGCGAAGATGTCGTCGCGCCGGTCGGGCGAGATCCCTTCGCCGTGGTCGACCACCCGGATCTCCGCAATGCCGCCGAGTCGGCTGGTCGCCACGCGCAGCCGCCGACCGGGTGGCGAGTGGCGCATGGCGTTGGCGAGCACGTTCACCAGCACGCGCTGCAGGAGCACCGGGTCCGCCTGCAGCGGGGGCAGCTCAGGATCGAGGGCGAGCTCGACATCGTCGGGGCCGGCGCCGAGTTCGTCCACGGCAGCCAGCACCGCCCCGGCGGAGTCGACCGGACCAAGCGAGACCGCGAGAACGCCGGCCTGCACGCGGCTGACGTCGAGCAGGTCGGTGACGAGCGCCGACAGCGTCGCCAGACTCTCGTCGGCGGTCGCCAGCAGCTCTGCGCGGTCATCGGGCGTCAGGCCGGCACCCGCGGTCCGCAGGCCCCCGACCGCCGCCACCGCGGCCGCGAGCGGGCGTCGGATGTCGTGACTCACGGCGGACAGCAGGGCGGTGCGCACGCGGTCCGTCTCCGCGAGCACCCCGGCTTCGCGTGCCGCCTCACCGAGCTCGAATCGCTCCAGTGCCGCTTCGAGCTGCGTGACGATGACGTCGACGAGACGCCGCTCCGAGGCATCCAGCTCCCCGCCGTGAAGTTCAAGGGTGGCGCGCGGGTGGTCCTCGGGTCCGATCGGAAGACGGATGACGCGCCCGTCCGGCACCGGTTCGCCATCGGTCCCCAGCACCGTGCCGTCGTGCGCGACGAGGCGCACGCCTGTCATGCCGAAGGCCTCGCGGGTGCGGCTCACGAGGGCGGGCACCGCGCTCTGGCCGCGCAGGACGCTTCCTGCGACGGTGGCGAGCAGCTCGGACTCGGCGGCGGCGCGCTGCGCCATCCGTGTGCGGCGAGCGGCCTGATCGACGATGTAGCTCACCAACACGGCGATGATCACGTAAAGGACGAGGGCGAGGGCGTGCAGCGGATCGGCGATCGTCACGGTGTAGAGCGGCTCTACGAAGAGGAAGTCGAGAGTCAGCCCGGACAGGACGGCGGCGAACAGCGCCGGCCAGATGCCCCCGATCAGGGCCACGATGACGACGAGCAGCTGGTACGCGAGCACCTCGGAGGTGATCGATCCCTCGGTGCGGAAACTGGCGAGGAGCCACGACAGCAGCGGGCCCACCACCAGGGCGACGCCGAAGCCGAGGACGCGCCGCTTGACGCTCAGTGCGCCGCCGGCGAGGCGGGGGAGCACATAGCGCCCACCAGCCGAGGAGTGCGTCACGATGTGGACGTCGATGTCGCCGGACTCCCGGATCACGGTCGCGCCGATCCCCGGCCCGGTGAGCGCGGCCGCGAGGCGGCCTCGCCGGCTGACGCCGATCACCAGCTGGGTCGCGTTCACCGACCGCGCGAATTCCACGAGGGAGATCGGCACGTCGTCGCCCACGACCTGGTGATACGTGCCGCCGAGCGATTCCACGAGGTGTCGCTGCGCCGCGAGCGCTCCAGGCGCCGACGTGCGCAGCCCGTCCTGGGTCGAGACGTGGACGGCGAGCAGCTGGCCACCGGCCGATCGGGCGGCGATCCGTGCCGCGCGGCGAATGAGGGTCTCGCCCTCCGCTCCACCGGTGAGGGCGACGACGATCCGCTCGCGGGCCTGCCACGTGCCCGTGATGCCGTGTTCGGCGCGGTAGCGCGTCAACGCGCTGTCCACCTCGTCGGCAAGCCAGAGCAGGGCGAGCTCCCGCAGCGCGGTGAGGTTGCCGAGCCGGAAGTAGTTCGACAGCGCGGCGTCGACGCGCTCAGCAGGATAGACGAACCCGGCGGAGAGCCGGTCGCGCAGCGACTGCGGGGCGAGATCGACCACCTCCACCTCATCGGCGGACCGGACCACGGCATCCGGCACCGTCTCCTGCTGCACCACGCCGGTGATCTGCTCAACGACGGCGTTCAGCGAGGCGATGTGCTGCACGTTCACCGTCGTGATGACGTCGATGCCGGCGTCGAGGAGCGCCTCGACGTCCTGCCAGCGCTTGCCGTGCGGTGATCCGGGCACGTTGGTGTGCGCGAGCTCGTCGACGAGGGCGAGATCCGGATGCCGCGCCAGCACCGCGTCGAGGTCCATCTCGGTGAGCTCGACGCCACGGTGTGCGATTGTGCGGCGGGGCACGAGCGGAAGGCCGTCGATCCGCGCCGCGGTCGCGGCCCGATCGTGGGTCTCGACGACGGCGATCACGACATCGCGGCCGTCGGCGCGCAGCCGCTGGCCCTCTTCGAGCATCTCGTAGGTCTTGCCGACGCCAGGCGCGGCGCCGAGGAGCACCCGCAGACGGCCCCGCTTCATCGGTCGATCCTCTCGCGTTCGCCGTCAGCCCTGGAGGGCGTCCAGCGCGAGGTTGAGCTCCAGCACATTGACCCTCGGCTCGCCGAGGAACCCGAGGTCCCGTGCCTGAATCCTAGACTCCACGAGGGTGCGCACGGCCGCCTCGTCGAGGCCGCGCGCCTCCGCGACGCGGTCGACTTGAAGGAGCGCATACGCCGGGCTGATGTCCGGGTCGAGGCCCGACGCAGAGGCCGTCACCGCGTCGGCGGGGATGTCGGCCGCATCGACCCCTTCGAACGCGGCGATCCCGGCCTTGCGCTCCTCGATCGCGGCGATGAGGTCGGGGTTCTCGGGCCCGAGGTTCGAGCCGCTCGATGCCCCGCCGTCGTAGCCTGCGCCGGCGGCAGAGGGGCGGGACTGAAAGTATCCGGGCAGCGGTGCGCCCGAGGCATCCGTCCACGACTGCCCGATCAGAGACGACCCGACCTGCCGGTCGTCGACGGACACCGCCGATCCGTTCGCCTGCCATGGCAGGGCGAGCTGGCCGATCGTGGTGATGAGGAGCGTGTAGCCGATCCCCAGGACGACCGTGAAGACGAGCATGGCGCGGATCGACACACTCGCCTGTCGAAGTGTGGCGCGGGTGATGGACATTGTGGATCTCCTTCGGAGTCAGAAGCGGTCAGAAGCCGGGGATGAGGCGCACGACGAGGTCGATCAGCCAGATCCCGATGAAGGGTGCGACGATGCCGCCGAGCCCATACACGGCCAGGTTGCGACTGAGAATCTGGGACGCACTCGCGGGCCGGTACTTCACCCCGCGCAGCGCGAGGGGGATGAGGGCGACGATCACGACCGCGTTGAAGATGATGGCGCTCATGACCGCCGATGCCGGGGAGTCGAGTCCCATGACGTTCAGCACCCCCAGCCCGGGGAAGACGCCCATGAACATCGCCGGGATGATCGCGAAGTACTTCGCGATGTCGTTGGCGAGCGAGAACGTGGTGAGCGCTCCGCGGGTGATGAGCAGCTGCTTGCCGATGCGCACGATGTCGATCAGCTTCGTCGGGTCGGAGTCGAGGTCGACCATGTTGCCGGCCTCTTTCGCCGCCGACGTGCCGGTGTTCATCGCGACGCCGACATCCGCCTGCGCGAGCGCGGGCGCGTCGTTCGTGCCGTCGCCGGTCATCGCGACGAGACTGCCGCCGTCCTGCTCGCGCCGGATGAGCGCGAGCTTGTCTTCGGGCGTGGCCTCCGCGAGGAAGTCGTCGACACCTGCCTCCGCTGCGATGGCCTGGGCGGTGAGCGGGTTGTCGCCGGTGATCATGACCGTGCGGATGCCCATGCTGCGCAGCTCGTCGAACCGTTCGCGCAGGCCGTCCTTGACGATGTCCTTGAGGTGGATGACGCCGAGCGCGCGCCCCGCCCCGGTCGCTGAGCCTGTCGAAGCGCTCTTCACAGCCACCACGAGCGGGGTTCCGCCCGACTGCGCGATGGCGTCGGTGGCGGCGGTGAGCTGTGCGCGCACGGCCGGATCCACCTCGGCGCCATCCCCGGACAGCCAGGCCAGCACGGCGGATCCGGCGCCCTTGCGGATCTGCGATCCGTCGGCCAGATCGAGGCCGCTCATGCGGGTCTGCGCCGTGAACGGCACCACCACCGCGCCGGGGGGCTGTTGGATCCGGATGCCGCGTTCCTCGGCGAGGGCGACGACGGAGGTTCCCTCGGGGGTGGGATCGGCAAGGGAGGCGAGCGCCGCCACGCGTGCCAACTCGTCGGCTGCGGTTGCTGAGCCCCCCAGTCCGGTTGCTGAGCCCCCCAGTCCGGTTGCTGAGCTTGTCGAAGCATCGGTCAGCGGCACGAACTCGCTCGCGCGCCGGTTGCCGTAGGTGATCGTGCCGGTCTTGTCGAGCAGCAGCGTCGTGACGTCGCCCGCGGCCTCGACCGCGCGCCCGGACATCGCCAGGACGTTGTGCTGCACGAGCCGGTCCATGCCGGCGATGCCGATGGCCGACAGCAGGGCGCCGATCGTGGTGGGGATGAGGCACACCAGCAGCGCGACGAGCACGGTGATGCTCACCGCCGATCCGCCGTCGGCGCCGAGGACGTACGACGCGATCGGGTTGAGGGTCAGCACGACCAGCACGAACGCGATGGACAGGCTCGCGAGCAGGATGCTCAGGGCGATCTCGTTCGGCGTCTTCTGCCGGCTGGCACCCTCGACGAGCGCGATCATCCGGTCGACGAACGTCTCGCCGGGCTTTGAGGTGATCCGCACCACGATGCGATCGGACAGCACACGCGTGCCGCCGGTGACGGCACTGCGGTCGCCGCCGGACTCGCGGATGACGGGCGCGGACTCCCCGGTGATCGCCGACTCGTCGACCGTGGCGATGCCCCAGACGATGTCGCCGTCCCCGGGGATCAGCTGTCCGGCGATCACGACGACGGTGTCGCCGAGCGTCAGGTCGGACGAGGCCACCTCGGTGGTCGCGGCGCGATCGGCCGCGGCATCCGTCGCTGCGTCGTAGTCGTCCACGCGATAGGCGATCGTGCTCGTGCGCGTCTTGCGCAGGCTCGCCGCCTGCGCCTTGCCGCGCCCCTCGGCGACGGACTCGGCGAGATTCGCGAACAGCACCGTGAGCCAGAGCCACACGGCGATGCCTGCGGTGAAGCCGAGCGGCACCGGGGTCCCGGCGGAGTCGCCGGGACCGCCGAGGAAGGGCTCGGCGACGGCGATCGCGGTAGTGAGGGCCGCGCCGACCCACACCAGGAACATGACCGGGTTGCGCCAGAGCGCCGCCGGGTTGAGCTTGCGCACGGCGCCGGGGAGCGCCTGGACGACCTGAGACCAGGTGAATGCGCGCGAGCGCGAGGGCGCCGGTGCGGGTGCACCTGAGGCGCGCTCCGCGGGACGGAGTGTTGCGGTGGACATGGTTCAGACGAGCCCTTCTGCCAGGGGACCCAGCGTGAGCACCGGGAAGTAGGTGAGTGCCGTGACGATGATCGCGACGCCCGCGAGCAGCCCGGCGAATTGAGGGGTGTAGGTCGGGAGCGTGCCGGCCGTCGAGGGGACGACATCCTGCTTGGCGAGCGACCCCGCGAGCGCGAGCACGAGCACCATCGGCACGAACCGGCCGAGGAGCATCGTGATCCCGAGCACCGTGTTGAGCCACGGGGTGTTCGCCGTCAGCCCCGCGAAGGCCGAGCCGTTGTTGTTCGCCGCGGAGGTGAAGGCGTACAGCACTTCGCTGAGCCCGTGGGCGCCGGGATTCCAGATCGAGACGGACTCGACGTCGTCGCGTACCCCGGGCACGGCGAAGCTGAGCGCCGTGCCCATGAGCACGAGAGCGGGCGTCACCAGGATGTACAGGCTCGCCAGCTTGATCTCCTGGGGCCCGATCTTCTTGCCGAGGTACTCCGGGGTGCGACCCACGAGCAGACCGCCCACGAACACGGCGATGACGGCGAGCACCAGCATCCCGTACAGGCCCGATCCGGTGCCGCCCGGAGCGACCTCGCCGAGCATCATGTTGATCATCGGGAGCATGCCGCCGAGCGCGGTGAAGGAGTCGTGCATCGAATTCACTGCGCCGGTCGAGGTCAGGGTCGTCGCGCCGGCGAACAGTGTCGAGCCGAAGATGCCGAAGCGCTGCTCCTTGCCCTCCATCGCACTGCCGGCGAGCTCGGGCGCGGCGCCTTGACCCGATGCCTCGAGAAACGAGAGGACCGTGACGCTGACGAGGAAGATCGCCGCCATCACGCCGAGGATCGCGTACCCCTGCCTGTTGTCGCCGACCATCCGGCCGAACGCCCGGGGCAGCGCGAACGGGATGGCCAGGAGCAGCAGGATCTCGAGCATGGTGCTCCACGGGGTGGGGTTCTCGAACGGGTGCGCGGAGTTGGCGTTGAAGAACCCGCCCCCATTGGTGCCGAGCTCTTTGATCGCCTCCTGCGACGCGACTGGGCCGCCCGGCAGCACCTGGGTACCGCCCGTGATGGTGTGCACCTCGGTGAAGCCGTTGAAGTTCTGCACGACGCCCGCAGCGAGCAGGGCGATGGCCGCGACGATCGACAGCGGCAGCAGCAGCCGGAACGTGCCGCGCACCAGGTCGACCCAGAAGTTGCCGAGGGTGTCGGAGCGTCGCGCGGCGAAGCCGCGGACGAGCGCGATCGCTACCGCGATGCCGACGGCCGCCGACACGAAGTTCTGCACCGCCAGGCCGGCGAACTGCACGGTGTAGCCCATCGTGAGTTCGGGCGAGTAGGACTGCCAGTTGGTGTTCGTGACGAACGAGACTGCCGTGTTGAAGGCCAGCCCTTCGGGCACGGAAGGCAGACCGAGCGCGTACGGGAGCACCGCCTGCAGGCGCTGCAGCGCATAGACGAAGAGGACTCCGGTGGCTGAGAACACCAGCACGCCGCGCAGGTACGCCTGCCAGGTCTGCGCGGATGCCGGGTCCACCCCGATCAGTCGGTACAGGCCGCGCTCGATCCGCAGGTCTTTCCGGCTCTGGTAGCTGTGCGCGATGTAGTCGCCGAGCGGCCGGTACAGCAGCGCGAGGATCAGGATGAGCGTGGCCAGCTGAAGGACCCCGGACCACAGGGCGGCAGAGGTGAGGCCGCCCATCAGAACCGCTCCGGCTTGACGAGGGCGATGACGAGGTAGACGATGGCCGCGACCGCGAGTGCGGCGGCGATGCCGGCGAACACCGTCATAGCTTCTCGACCCCCTTGGCGATCAGGCCGACGAGCGTGAACAGCGCGAGCGTCGCGGCGAGATAGATCACATCGAGCACTGGAACTCCTGTCGATCCCGGGCGGACCCGGTGCGTGCCACGCGATTGCTGTTCGCGCGGATGCCCACTGGCGGGCACGATCGATGCAACACTCGGCTCGACGCCCCGAGACCCGTCCTTACGGAATCCATACGGGCGGATGCCGGATCCTCACGTCACCTGTACGACAGTGAACTTTCGGCACGGGTGTCTCGTGTCCCTTTCAGGAGGTCTGCATGCCACGCGACGATGCCGTGCGGCTGAGCGCGCTGTACGAGGCGCACGCCGCGCCGGTCTGGCGCTACGTCGTGCATCTCACCGGCGACCGCACCGGCGCGGACGACGTCGTGCAGGAGACTCTCCTGCGTGCGTGGCGCACCCCGCGGATCCTCGAGCAGGATCCGGCGACCGCCCGCGCCTGGATGTTCACGGTGGCCCGCCACATCGTGATCGACGGGGTGCGCAGCGCGCACAGTCGACGCGAGATCGCCGTCGCCGATACTCCGGACGTCGCGACCGCCGATCTCACCGACGCCCTGTTCGAGGCGATCCTCGTCGAAGAGGCGCTGGCCTCCCTGTCGGCCGACCATCGCGGCGTCGTCGTCCGGGCGTACTTCGGCGGGCTGGCCGTGGCGGAGATCGCCGCCGAGCTCGACATCCCCGAGGGCACGGTCAAATCACGGCTGCACTATGCACTGCGGGCACTGCGACTCGCCCTGCAGGAGAAGGGGGTGACGCGATGAACCCGGATCACGCGCACTTCGCGGATTGGGATGCCGCGTATGTCCTCGGGGCGTTGAGCCCGTCCGACCGGCGGCTGTTCGAAGCCCACCTGCAGGAGTGCGACGCCTGCCGCGCGGCGATCGTCGAGGCGGCGCCCACCCTCGTGCTGCTCTCGCGGGTCGCGTCCGAGCGTGCGGAATCACTGCTCGACGAGCCCCAGAGCAGCATCGGTCCGGATCCTGGCCTGCGCCGCGACGTCATCGCCAGAGGTGTCCGCGAGTCGCGCCGCCGCCGGCGCACCTGGTGGGTCGCGGGCGCCGCGGCGGCGGCCKCGATCGTGGTGGCTGTCGTGATCACGACGAGCATCTCGATCGGCGGCTCCACTCCGCCCGGCGGCGAACTGGTCACGCTGGATGCCATCGCCGACGTCCCGCTGACGGCGACCGTCGAGCTCGTCGACGTCGCGTGGGGAACCCGGCTGCAGATGACGTGTCGCTACGCCGCCGAAGCCGAGTCCGAAGCGGCGGAGCAGGGATGGCCGTACGCGCTCGTGGTGACCTCCGTCGATGGCACGACCAGCGAAGTCTCCAGTTGGCGTGCGCTGCCGGGCAAGACCGCCCGGATCGAGGCGGGCACGGCCCTCGATCCCGATCAGATCGCCTCTTTCGAGGTGCGCTCCGTGACAAGCGGTCGAGTGCTCATGCGGACCGAGCTGAGGGACACCACCGGCACCGGAGGATGAGCCCGGCACGGCGTCGGGTGGGAGTGGCAGGATGGCGGCATGCCGGAATCCCCTGAGGTGCAGGCACTCGCCGACTTCCTCGACGCGCGGGTCACGGGCCGCGCGATCGCCGACGTCGACATCCTCGAGTTCCGCACGGTGAAGACCCGCACCCGCCCGCCCGCGCAGCTCGTCGGCGAGGCGGTCACGACGGTGCGCCGCATCGGCAAGCACGTCGATCTGCAGTTCCCCGATCGGCACCTCGTGCTCACCCTCGGTCGATACGGCTGGGTGCGGTGGGGCGAGCCCGGCGCGCCGGCGCCGGTGCTCGACGACCCGCCCCCGACGCTGGCGACGATCGGCTTCGACGACGGGGGAGTGGCGGAGGCGACGGATGCCGGCTCCTGGGTCTCGCTCGCGCTCTGGGTGGTCGACGACCCGCGGGACGTTCCCGCGATCGGCAAGCTCGGGCCCGACCCCGCGGATCCGGCGTTCGCGCGCGCGGACTTCGACCGCCCGTTTGCTGGGCGGCGCAAGCAGGTGAAGGCGATCCTGCAGGACCAGGAATCGCTTGCCGGCATCGGCAACGCCTATTCGGATGAGATCCTGCACACCGCGAAGGTGTCACCGGTGGTGCAGGCGGCGACGCTGTCCGCCGAGGAGATCGATCGGCTGTACGACGCGACCACGGGTGTCATCCGTGACACGACCGCCGCCCGGCGCGGCGTCCCGATCGATCAGCTCAAGGCCGCGAAGGTCGCCTCGATGCGCGTGCACGGCCGCACCGGGCAGGCGTGCCCGGTCTGCGGCGACACGATCCGCGACTTCGCGTTCGCGAGTACGACCGCGCAGTACTGCCCGACGTGCCAGACCGGCGGGGCGGTGCTGCCCGGCTGATCCACGCGCAGCCGGGTTAGGATCGGGTCATGGCGACCTCGAACCTCCCCCTCCCCACGCTCATCCCGGTCGGCGATGCGACCCCGCTCACGGTACTCGCGACCGATGCGTCGTGCTGCGGCGGCGAGAGCTGCTGCATCTAGCAGCTGGGCTGCCCGCACGCCTTCAGCTCAGTGCCCCGCAAAAGGCGCGGCGTCCTGGTCGTCCGCAGGCTTGCGGATGAAGAACGCCCCGACGAGCAGAGGCAGTGAGACGATCGCCGCGAGCAGGAACGCCGCGTGCGCTCCGGCCGCACCGGCTTCGGCGAGCGACGCCCCCGACTGCGCCGCGGAGGCCGTGACCGCCGACATGACGGCGATCATCAGGGCGATTCCCGCCGCGCCGGCCACCTGCTGGACCGTGCCGACCACGGCGGAGCCGTGGGAGTAGAGCTTCGGCCGCAGTGAGCCGAGCGACGCGGTGAACAGCGGGGTGAAGGACATCGCGAGACCCAGCGAGAGGATCGTCTGGGCGATCGCGACCACCCAGATCGACGTGTTCTCATCGAACGTCGTGAAGTACCACAGCGATCCCGCGGCGATGATCGAACCGGGGATCAGCAGCACCCGGGTGCCCCAGCGGTCGTAGATCCGGCCGATGAGCGGACCGGTGAAGCCCATCACGAGCGCGCCGGGCAGGGCGACGAGGCCGGTCTGCAATGCCGAGACCCCGAGAACTGCCTGCAGGTAGAGCGGAAGAACGGTGAGCGTTCCGAAGAACGCGACCGAGAGCAGCCCCATCTGGCCGATCGACAGCGAGAAGTTGCCGGAGCGGAAGACCCGCAGATCCATCAGCGCGTCGTCCTCCTTCTGCAGGTGCAGCTGCCGCCAGATGAACAGCCCCAGCGCGATGACGCCCACCGCGAGGGAGACGATCATCGAGATCGTCGAGAGGGAGGATGCCGCGGCATCCGCTTCTGTCACCCCATGCGTCGCCGCGCCCCCGACCTGGCTCAGCCCGAACACGATCCCGCCGAAGCCGAAGGCGGAGAGGATGATCGAGAGTACGTCGAGCGGCGCCTTGGTGGTGCCGCCGAGGTTGTGGATCCAGCGGGCGCCGATGAACAGCGCCGCCAGTGCGATCGGCAGGATGATGCCGAAGATCCAGCGCCAGCTGAGCGTGTCGAGCAGGAACCCGGACAGCGTCGGGCCGATGGCCGGCGCGAGCGAGATGACGACGCTGACGCGCCCCATCATGCGACCGCGCGCGTGCGGCGGAACGACCGTCATCATCGTGGTCATCAGCAGGGGCATCATGATCGCGGTGCCCGATGCCTGGACGACGCGTGCGACCAGCAGCACCGGGAACCCCGGCGCGAGCACGGCGATGAGCGTGCCGAGCGAGAACAGGGTCATCGCGGCGATGAACACCTGGCGCGTCGTGAAGCGCTGCAGCAGAAAGCCGGTGATCGGGATGACGACCGCCATGGTCAGCATGAACGCGGTGGTGAGCCACTGGGCGGCGACCGCGGTGATGCCGAGGTCGACGATGAGGTGCGGGATCGCCACGCCCATCGTGGTCTCGTTGAGGATCGCGACGAACGCGGCCGCGAGCAGCAGCCAGATGACCCGGTTCTCTTCGCGCCCGAGTACGGCGCGCGCGGGCACGCGAATACTGCCAGTGCCGGGGATCGCATCCGTCATGGCCATGGTCGTCTCCTCGTGTCGGGGCGGGGCAGGCGACCACCGAAGTGGCGCATGATCAACGGTAACGGCCTCGTCCGACACCGCATTCCCGGATTGGGTGCCAGCATTCGGATATGGCCGCGACATCTCTGCCCCACACCGCCCTCGCGCTCTAGTCCGATCCGGTCGGGGGGATCGACTTCCACCAGAGCGAAGACCCGATGCACAGCGACTCCGAGCCCGACGTCCCCGGCGCTGATTAGGCTTGCGAGCATGAGTCTCGGCGGAATGCACGGTCCCGGCGGGCCCGGCGGCGGTGCCGGCGCTTCCGGAGCGCGCGGCGGTGCCCGAGGCAGTGCCGGTGGCGCCTCCGGCGGCGGTGCGACCTTCCGCGGCGTCGACATCGCGGCGCAGAAGCGGCTCAACGCCGCCGCCCCCGTCATCCCGGATCTGGGCCACCGGGTGATCGCGCTGTTCCGTCCGTATATCGGGCGGCTCGTGTTCACGGGGCTGCTCGTCGTCGCCGGCGCGGCGATCGCCGTCGTCCCCGCCCTCATCGTGCAGCGCATCTTCGACGACGCGCTGTTCCCCGTCGATGGCGGCAGCCCCGACATCCCCCTGCTCATCCGGCTCGTGCTCCTCATGATCACGCTGTTCCTCTTCTCCGCCGGACTCGGCGTTGTGCAGACGTGGCTCACCGCGACCGTCGGCAACAACGTCACGGGCGACCTTCGGGTGCGACTGTTCGATCACCTGCAGTCGATGGAGCTCGCCTTCTTCACGCGCACCAAGACCGGCGTCATCCAGTCCCGCCTGCAGAACGATGTCGGCGGGGTGTCAGGAGTGCTGACCAACACCGTCACGAGCATCCTCGGCAATCTCGTCACGGTCATCGCGTCGCTCATCGCCATGATCCTCATCGACTGGCGCCTCACGCTCATCGCGGTCGTGATGATGCCGTTCCTCGTCTTTGTCCAGCGCCGCGTCGGCCAGGTGCGTGCGCGCATTGCCGGCCAGACCCAGGAGTCGCTCTCCGAGCTCACCGCCATCACGCAGGAGACCCTCAGCGTCTCGGGCATCCTGCTTTCGAAGTCGTTCAACCGCCAGCGGGCGGAGTCCCAGCGGTACCAGGACGAGAACCGTCACCAGGTGGGTCTGCAGGTCCGCCAGTCCATGAGCGGTCAGGGCTTCTTCGCGGTCGTCCAGGTGCTCATGTCATCGGTTCCGGCCGTGATCTACCTCGTCGCGGGGTACCTCATCACCGGCAGTGTCGATGAAACGATCACCGCCGGCACGATCGTCGCCTTCACGACGATCCAGGCGCGGCTGCTGTGGCCGCTCATGGGCCTCATGCGGGTCGCTCTGGACGTGCAGACCTCCGCGGCGCTGTTCTCGCGGATCTTCGAGTATCTCGACCTGAAGCCCGCCATCAGCGACGCGCCCGACGCTGTCCCCCTGTCGGGCGCACCAGGCCAGCTCGGGCGCGTCGAGTTCCGCGACGTGTCGTTCCGGTATCCGGATGCCTCGGCCGAGGGTCGACCGACGCTGCAGGGAGTCTCGTTCATCGCCGAGCCCGGCCAGCACGTGGCCTTCGTCGGTCCGTCCGGGGCGGGCAAGACGACCGTGCTGTATCTGACCCCGCGCATGTATGAGGTGTCGTCCGGCGCCGTGCTGTTCGCGGGCGAGGACGTGCGTCGCCTCACGCAGGAGTCCATCATCGCCAACGTCGGGATCGTGTCGCAGGAGACCTACCTGTTCCACGCGACGATCCGCGAGAACCTGCGGTACGCGAAGCCGGATGCCACCGATGCCGAGCTGGTCGAAGCCTGCCGGGCGGCGAACATCCACCACGTCATCGAGACCTTCGAGAACGGGTACGAGACGATCGTGGGGGAGCGCGGCTATCGGCTCTCCGGGGGCGAGAAGCAGCGCATCGCGATCGCGCGCGTGCTCCTGAAAGACCCCGCGGTGCTGCTGCTCGACGAGGCGACCTCGGCGCTCGACACGGTGTCCGAGCGGGTGGTCCAGGAAGCGCTGGACGCCGCAGCCCGTGGCCGCACCACGCTCTCGATCGCCCATCGCCTCTCGACCGTCATCGGCGCCGACGTCATCCATGTCGTGGACGGCGGCCGCATCGTCGAGTCGGGCACCCACACCGAGCTCCTCGCGCGCGGCGGGCTCTACTTCGAGCTGGCGGAGCAGCAGCTCGCCTCGTCCCGCATCCTCGAGATCGAGTCCTCCTTGCCGCAGCCGGGGGCCTGACGCAGCTACCAGAGGCGGGCAGCGGCAGCGAGGAAGGCTGCGTCGTCCGGCACTTCCGCGGCGGGGCCGCCCCGCGACCACAACTCGCGCGTGAACACTCCGAGGGCGCGGCGGTACCCGTCATCGGGGTGATCCTGCGCGATCCGCACGAGGGGCGGGAGGTCCATCGCGAGGATCAGACGCACCCGCGCCTGCACGGCGGCTGGGTGCCCCGCGGCGTCGAGTTCGGCGATGCCCCCCGACATCCCCTCGAGGTACTCGCGCAGCACCGGCACGGCGTGCTTGCCCTGCGAGATCGACGAGCCGTCCGCGCGCTCGCGCCAGTGCGCGACGACATCGGGGATGACGTCGAAGCTGCGGGCGCTCGCGTACATGCGCTGCGCGACCACCTGGTCCTCATACAGTCGTCCGACCGGGAACCGGAGCCCCGTCCGCCGCCAGAATTCGAGCCGGCTCACCTTCGACCAGGCGACGATGTTGCCGGATGCCTCGGGGTGCTGGTCGATCGTCACCGCTCGGCGCTCCGGCGCGGTCGCGGCCGCGACCCATGGCTGCACGACACCGGGGGCGTAACCGCCGTTCCCGTCCGGTCGCAGCCGCACGTAGGCGCCGGCGGCGAAGTCGCTACCGGTCTCGTCGAGCACGCCCACGAGTCGCTCAAGGGCGGTCGGCGTCAGCGCGTCATCCGCGTCCAGGAAGCCGATCATCGGCGTGGCCGCGAGGTCGAGTCCGGTGTTGCGCGCGGCGGCGAGTCCTTGGCGATGCTCGTGCCGGACGACGCGGAAGCGCGGATCCGCGGCGGCCGCAGCGGTGAAGATCGCGCCCGTCTCGTCGGTCGATGCGTCATCGACCAGGATGGCCACCCAGTCGTCGCGCGTCTGCCGTTGGAGCGAGGCGAGCGCCTCCGCGGCGTAGGGCGCGACGTCGTACCCGGGCACGATGACGGTGACAGCGGGCTTATTCATCTGCCCGATTGTATGGCCGCCACGGATGCCGCGACCGCGTCGGCGACACCGTCCAGCGGCTCGCGCAGATCGTGCGGGAACGAGAAGCGCACGGCGGTCTGCGCGACCTCTCGCGGCACGCCCATCGCGACGAGCACGTGCGAGGCCTCGTCGCTGCCCGCCGCGCAGGCGGAGCCGCTCGAGGAGACGATGCCGCGCCGTTCCAATTCCAGCAGCACCGCCTCGCCGCTCGTCCCCGCGAAGGTGAAGCTCGCGGTCGCGGGCAGGCGGTGCACCGGGTCTCCGGTCAGCCGCGCGGACGGCACGCTGTCGAGCACGCGCCGGATGAAGGCATCCCGCAGCACGATCAGCCGGGTGGATGCCTCGATCCGTTCGGCTTCGGCGAGTTCCAGGGCGGTAGCCAGCCCGACGGCGCCTGCGACGTCCTCGGTGCCGCTGCGACGACCGCGCTCCTGACCGCCGCCGTGCAGCAGCGGTTCGAGCGGGATCCGACCGCGGACGCCGAGCGCGCCCGTGCCCTTGGGCGCCCCGACCTTGTGCCCGGCGATGGAGATCGCATCGACGCCGAGCTCCGCCGCCGACAGCGACAGCCAGCCGGCAGCCTGCACCGCGTCGATGTGCACGGGGATGCGGCGGGCTCGGGCGATGGCGGCGATGGCGGCGACATCCTGGATCGTGCCGACCTCGTTGTTCGCGTAGCCGATGCTCACGAGCGCCGTGTCGTCGCGCAGCGCGCTGCCGACGTCGGCGGGGGAGACCCGCGCGGCGGCGTCGACGGGCACGTGCGTGACTTCGAACCCGTGCACGCGGGCGAGGTACTGCGCGGACTCCAGCACCGACTCGTGCTCGATGGGCGTCGTGACGACGTGGCCGGCACCGCGCCCGAGCTGCGCGGCGATCGCGATGCCCTTGACCGCGAGGTTGTTCGCCTCGGTGCCACCCGAGGTGAAGACGATGTCGCCGGTGCGCAGGCCGAGCACGCGCGCCACGCGGGCCCGGGCATCGGCGAGGGCTTCGGCCGCGGCTTCGCCGACGGTGTGGTGGCTCGAGGGGTTTCCGAACCAGTGGGTGAGGAACGGCATCATCGCCTCGAGCACCTCGGGCCGCACCGGGCCCGTCGCGGCGTTGTCGAGGTAGCGGAGCGCCACGGTCAGTCCTGCAGCACGGTGGGATCAGTGTCGATGCGCACGTCGAGCCCCAGATCGAGAGCGCGCGCGGAGTGGGTCAGCGCACCCACTGAGATGACGTCCACGCCCGTCTCCGCGATGGCGCGGACGGTCTCCAGAGAGACGCCGCCGGATGCCTCCACCGTGGCGCGGCCCGCCACTTGGGCGACGCCGCGGCGGAGGTCGTCGAGCGAGAAGTTGTCGAGCATGATCGTGTCGATTTCGGCGGCGAGCACCGGCTCGATCTGGTCGAGTCGGTCGACCTCGACCTCGATGTGGGCGGTGTGGGGCAGACGGGTCTTCGCCGCGAGCAGTGCGTCGGTCACCGAGGCATGCTTCTGCGCCAGCACCGCCAGGTGGTTGTCCTTGGCCATGACCGCATCGGACAGCGAGTACCGGTGGTTGCGTCCACCGCCGTTCACCACGGCGTGCCGCTCGAACGCCCGCAGCAGCGGAGTGGTCTTGCGCGTGTCGGCGATCCGGGCGTTCGTGTGCGCGACCTCGGCGACGTACCGACCGGTGAGGGTGGCGATGCCCGACATCCGCTGCACGAAGTTGAGTCCGATCCGCTCCGCGGTGAGCACGGACCGCGCCGGGCCCGTCACCACCGCGAGCACCGCGCCGGCCTCGAACCACTCGCCGTCCTCGACGACGAGCTGCACCGCGACCCGAGGGTCGGTGAGCCGGAACGCGGCTTCGAAGACGGCGCCGCCGCTGAACACGCCGGGCTCGCGAGCGACCAGATCTGCGCGTGCCACGGCGGTCTCGACGATCAGGTACTCGCTCGTGAGGTCGCCCCAGGGGGCATCCTCTTCGAGCGCGGCCGCGACGACGCGGTCGATCACCGCAGGCGTGAGCATCAGGCGACCGCCGGCGTCTGCGCGGATGCCGCGAACGCGTTGTCGCCGTGTATGTCGTCTCGGCGATAGTGAGCGCCGACGGACTCATGACGCGCACGCGCCGCCGCGACGAGCTGCTCGGCGACCGCGAGAAGGTTCTCGTCCTCGAACTGCGCCTCGGTCCGCGGTGTCCGGTGGGCGGCGTGCCAGCCGGCGAGGACGGATGCCGCGTGCCGCAGCCCCTCTTCGTCCCGGACGAGTCCGGCGTCCTCCCACATGAGCTCCTGCAGGGCGGCGCGCGAGAACGGCGGCACCGACACTCCGGGTTCGAGGTGTCCTGGGTCGACGTCGCGGCCGGCTGCGCCCGCGACCGGCCACACGCCGGTCTCGAGGTCGGCGGCGATCGCATCGCCCGCGCGGGCGCCGAAGACAGCGCCCTCCAGCAGAGAGTTCGATGCGAGCCGGTTCGCACCGTGGACGCCCGTGCGGGCGACCTCGCCGACCGCATACAGCCCGGGGATCGACGTGCGGCCCTCGATGTCGGTGACGACCCCGCCCATCAGGTAGTGCGCGGCGGGAGTCACCGGGATCGGGTCGCGAGCCCAGTCGAGCCCACGGTCGCGCACGGCGCGGTCGATCGTGGGGAAGCGCCGCGCGAGGAACTCGGCACGCTCCTCGTACGTGGGCCGCAGTCCGGTCGCGTCCAGGCGCACCGGGCGTCCGCCCTGCAGCTCCATCTGCCGCGCGATCGCGCGGGCGACGACATCGCGGGGGGCGAGTTCGCCATCCGGGTGGGCGTCGAAGGCGAACCGGCGGCCGTCGTCGTCGATCAGGGTCGCGCCCTCGCCGCGCACGGCTTCCGACACCAGGAACGAACCGGCAGCGGCGTTCCCCTCCAAAACCGTCGGGTGGAATTGGAAGAACTCCAGGTCATCGACGGCAGCTCCCGCGCGGATCGACGCCGCGATGCCGTCCGCAGTGGCGACCGGCGGGTTCGTCGTGTGGCTGTAGAGCTCGCCCGCTCCACCGGTGGCGAGCACTACCGCGTCGGCCGCAATCTCCTCGCGGCGCCCCTCGACAGCGGGGGTCGCGGCGGTGGCCGCCCGGTCGCCGACGAGCAGGTCGACGCCCCGCACGCGTCCGTCCCGGAGCACGAGATCCATCAGGAACGCGTGCTCGATGACGCGCACGCTGCTGGCCCGGAGCCGCGCGACGAGCGCCTTCTCGATCGCGGTGCCCGTGGCATCCCCTCCCGAATGCAGGATGCGCGGATACGAGTGCGCCGCCTCCAGTCCCTTGACGAACGCGCCCTCGGCGTCGCGGTCGAACGAGACGCCGAGGTCGACGAGTTCGCGGATGCGCGCGGGCCCCTCTTCGGCAAGCACGCGCACGGCGGCGGGGTCGTTGAGGCCGGCTCCCGCGGTGAGCGTGTCGCGGATGTGGTCGGCGATCCGGTCGTCGTCGAACATGACGCCGGCGATGCCGCCCTGCGCGTAGCGGGTGTTGGCGTGCTCGAGCACGTCCTTCGTCACGAGCGTGACGTGGCAGCCGTGCTCGACCGCGTGCAGCGCGACCGTGAGGCCGGCGATGCCCGATCCGACGACGACGACCTCGACAGCGAGATCATCCGGCCCCTGAGCCTGTCGATCGGGCCGCTGAGCCTGTCGAAGGGTCATGACGCGTTCTCCCAGGCTCCGACCGGCGCTGCCGGCGGCTTGGCGGCCAGCATCCGCTCCAGCGCGAGGCGTGCGGGGTCCGCGACATCCTGCGGCACCGTGATGCGGTTGCGCACCTCGCCGTCGACGAGGCCCTCGAGCACCCAGGCGAGGTAGCCGGGGTGAATGCGGTACATCGTCGAGCAGGGGCAGACCACCGGGTCGAGGCAGAAGATCTCGTGCTGCGGGTTGGCGGCGGCGAGACGCTGCACGAGGTTCACCTCGGTGCCGATCGCGAACGTCGTGGGCTCGGTCGCGGCCTCGATCGCCCGGCGGATGTAGTCGGTGGATCCGGACTCGTCGGCGGCGTCGACGACGGCCATCGGGCATTCCGGGTGCACGATCACGCGCACGCCGGGGTGCTCGGCGCGGGCCTTGTCGATCTGGTCGACGGTGAAACGGCGGTGCACCGAGCAGAAGCCGTGCCACAGGATCACGCGCGAGCCGAGCAGGTCGTCGGCGGATGCCCCGCCCAGCGGCTTGTTCGGATTCCACATCGGCATCTGCTCGAGCGGGACGCCCATCGCCTTCGCGGTGTTGCGGCCGAGGTGCTGATCGGGGAAGAACAGCACGCGACGGCCGCGCTCGAACGCCCACTCCAGCACGGTCCGCGCGTTGGACGAGGTGCAGACGATTCCGCCGTGGCGGCCGACGAAGCCCTTGATCGCGGCGGAGGAGTTCATGTAGGTCACCGGGATGACCGGCACGAGACCGTCGGCATCTGGGGTGTCCATATCGCCGTAGATGTCCTCGAGCTGCTCCCAGCACTCTTCGACCTGATCGATGTCGGCCATGTCCGCCATCGAGCAGCCGGCCGCGAGGTTGGGCAGGATCACGGCCTGCTCGGGTCGGGAGAGCAGATCAGCGGTCTCGGCCATGAAGTGCACGCCGCAGAACACGATCGCCTCCGCCTCAGGGTGCGCCTGCGCGGCGTTCGCGAGCTGGAACGAGTCGCCGACGTAGTCCGCGTGGGCGATCACCTCTTCGCGCTGGTAGAAGTGGCCGAGGATCACGACCCGGTCGCCGAGCGTCGCCTTCGCCGCGACGATCCGCGCGTCGAGTTCGTCGTCGGATGCCTCGCGGTACTCGGCGGGCAGCTCGCCCTGGCGGGGCGACCCGGTGGGGATCACGTCCCCCATCGAGGAGCCGGGGCCGTAGCCGGGGCGGGTGTCGAAGTTCCAGGGTCCGGCGGCGAGATCGGTGTTGCAGGTCTCGGCCGTCGATGCTCCGGCGACGATCGCCTGGATCTCCCGGTCGACCGACGGGTCGATGGGCCGAGGCTGGAGGGTGAGGTTCACGGCAGACATGGGGACTCGATTCACTGGGCGACGCTGAGCGGGCCGCGTTCGGCGAGCTCGACGTCACGGTCGTAGCGGTACAGGCGCGCGGGCCGGTGGCTGCCCGTGCGGAAGCGGTCGGTGGGGATCAGGTTTCCGGACGTCTCGACCTGGCGACGGAAGTTCGCGGGGTCGAGGCGTCGGCCGAGGATCGATTCGTACACCTCGCGCAGCTGCGCGAGAGTGAACTCATCGGCGAGGAGGCCCTGCGCGATCCGGCTGTAGCCGACCTTGTTGCGCAGACGCCAGAGGGCGTACTCGACGATCTCGTTGTGGTCGAACGCCAGTAGCGGCAGATCGGCGACCTCGAACCAGGCGACGTTCTCCTGGGTGGCGGTGAACGAGACGTCCTCGCGCACGAGCGCCCAGTACACGATCGACACGACGCGGGTGGGGGAGCGGTCGACCGCGCCGAAGGCGTAGAGCTGCTCGAGGAAGCTGGGGGCGAGTCCGGTGGTCTCGGCGAGGGTGCGGGATGCCGCGGCATCCAGGCTCTCCGCGATGTCGAGCCAGCCGCCTGGCAGGGCCCATGAGCCCTCGAAGGGGTCGCGGGTGCGGCGGACGAGCGGCAGCACGACCACCGGGCGGTCCTGGCCCGGGTGGCGCCGCAGGCTGAAGATCACCGTCGAGACCGCGACGCGCGTGGTATCGCCGTCTGCGATCGCAGTCTCCGTAGGGAGCAGCTCGGTTCGTGTCATGGTGACCTTATCTGTCGATCCGATCTTATAGTCACCTCGACCAAAAGGCAAACCGCTTGCGCTCGCCGCTCCCGGCCCGGATCGGTATGCTGGATCAGCAACTTAACAAAGGCCGCATGACGTGTGCGGGAGAGCCCCGACCTCGGTCGGGCACCGAAGGAGCAAGCCTCCCCGCCAATCTCTCAGGTCCGCGTACCGCAGACGTCCGGCCGCTCTGGAAAGCGATTTCGAGCGAGCGAAGCGAGCAAGAAATCGGGTTGAGTAGGCGCCCCGGCGCCGTATCGAAACCTCCCAGGCGAGACGACCGCAACGCGTCTCCATCTCGCCCTGGGAATCGAAAATCAACGCGATTCGCAAGCAAAATCGAAATCCGCCGACGGTGAAAGCCGCGGCATCCGTCCTTCGACGCGATGCCCGGTGAAACTCTCAGGCCGATGACAGAGGGGGAGTTCAACAGGAGCCGTCCGGCGACTGCCCGCCCGTGACCCGGGAGAACTCATGACCGACCCTCGCTCCACCCCGCTGCACGAGCGCCACGCGGCGCTCGGCGCGTCATTCATCGACTTCGGCGGCTGGATGATGCCGGTGCGCTACTCGTCCGACCTCGCCGAGCACCACGCGGTGCGCACGGCCGCGGGCCTGTTCGACATCTCGCACATGGCCCAGTTCGTCGTGACCGGACCCGACCGCGACGCGTTCCTCGCGTACGCGCTCGCGCTCGACCCGGGCCCGCTCAAACTCTCGCGGGCGAAGTACACGATGGTCCTCGCCGCGGACGGCGGGATCATCGACGACCTGATCGTGACCCGCACAGGCGAGGACCGCCTGCTTATCGTCGCGAACGCCGGCAACCGGGACGTCGTCCGCGAGGCGCTCCAGGACCGCATCGTAGGCTTCGACGCCGTCCTGACGGAAACGGATGACGCGCTCATCGCCGTCCAGGGCCCGCGGGCGCAGCAGATCCTCGAGCAGACCGACGGTCTCGCACACGACGATGCGCTCGCGATGGGCCACACCCTCGAGACTCTCCCGTACTACGCCGCCATGGGCATGCGATTCGGCGCGAGCACGGTGCTCGTCAGCCGCACCGGCTACACCGGCGAAGACGGGTTCGAGCTGAGCGTCGCGGCCGACCGGGCCGGCGAGCTCTGGGACGCGCTCCTTGCGGCCGGCGCACCGCTCGGCCTGGTTCCGGCCGGCCTCGCCGCCCGTGACACGCTGCGCCTCGAAGCCGGCATGCCGCTCTACGGCCACGAGCTGTCGCTCGACATCGTGCCTGCCCAGGCCGGCCTCGGCCGCGCCGTGCCGCTCGCGACCAAGACTGCGAACTTCGTGGGTCGCGCGGGCATCGAGGCCGCCGCATCCGGCGCCGCCACTGAGGGGCGGGTCCTCGTCGGCCTCGTGAGCGAGGGTCGGCGCGCCGGCCGCGCCGGCTACGCCGTGCTCGACGCATCGGGCGCCACCGTCGGCGTGATCACGAGTGGCGCGCTGAGCCCGACGCTCGGGCACCCGATCGCGATGGCGTTCGTCTCGCCAGCCGTGAGCGCACCAGGCACCGAACTCTCCATCGACGTGCGGGGAACCAGCATCCCCGCGACCGTGACCGCCCTGCCCTTCTACCGGAGGAAGAAATGACCGATCTCGCCAGCCTCAAGTACACCGCCGAGCACGAGTGGGTCGCCGTGGACGGCGACGTCGCGACGATCGGCATCACCGACTACGCCGCCGACAAGCTCGGCGACGTCGTCTACGTCGATCTGCCCGCAGCGGGTTCGACCGTGACGGCAAACGACGTCTGTGGTGAGATCGAGTCCACGAAGTCGGTGGGGGAGCTGTACGCCCCGCTGACGGGCGAGGTCGTCGAGGTGAACGACGCCGCCCTCAGCGACCCGTCGCTGGTCAACTCCGCCCCGTACGGCGACGGCTGGCTGATCAAGCTCCGCGTCGACGCGAGCGCGGTCGACGGCCTGCTGGATCGCGACGCCTACGTCGCGCTCACGGGCGGCGACGCGTGAGCGGCGCATTCGCGAACCGGCACATCGGAACGGATGCCGCGGCCCAGCGTCACATGCTGGCCACGGTCGGGTACGACAGCGTCGAGGCGCTCGTCGAGGCGGCGGTGCCGGCATCCATCCATGTCAGCCCCAGGGAGACCACCGACATCCCCCCGGCGGCGACCGAGGCGGAGGCGCTCGCGGAGCTGCGGGCGCTGGCGTCGCAGAACCGCACGGCGCGCCCGATGATCGGGCTCGGCTACTACGACACGCTCACGCCGTCGGTGATCTCGCGGAACGTGCTGGAGAACCCGTCCTGGTACACGGCGTACACGCCCTATCAGCCGGAGATCTCGCAGGGCCGACTGGAAGCCCTCATCAACTTCCAGACGATGGTCACGGATCTCACCGGCCTCACCACCGCGAACGCCTCGATGCTCGACGAGTCGACCGCCGTGGTCGAAGGCATGCTGGTCGCGCGGCGCGCCTCGAAGTCGACGTCCCCCGTGTTCGCGGTCGATGCCGACTCCTTCCCGCAGACCAAGGCGCTGCTGCAGGCTCGCGCGACCGTCGTGGGCATCGAGATCGCCGAGGTCGACTTCGCGCGCGGTGAGACGCTGCCCGACGAGATCTTCGGTGTGTTCGTGCAGTACCCCGCGGCGTCCGGCCGGATCTGGGACCCCACCGCCGTCATCGATGCCGCGCACCTGGCCGGCGGTCTCGCCGTGGTCGCCGCAGATCTCCTCGCCCTCACGCTGATCGCTTCCCCCGGTTCGCTCGGCGCCGACATCGCAGTCGGCACGACGCAGCGGTTCGGCGTCCCGCTCGGCTTCGGCGGTCCGCACGCCGGTTACATGGCCGTGCGCGCCGGCCTGGAGCGGCAGCTCCCTGGCCGACTCGTCGGAGTGTCGCAGGATGCCGCCGGCCACCCCGCCTACCGGCTCGCCCTGCAGACCCGCGAGCAGCACATCCGCCGCGAGAAGGCGACCTCGAACATCTGCACCGCTCAGGTGCTGCTCGCCGTCATGGCCGCGATGTACGCGGTGTATCACGGCCCGGAGGGGCTGAAGGCGATCGCCACCGAGGTCGCGCAGAAGGCGCAGGCGCTGGCGGAGCGGCTCCGCGAGTACGACCTGCACCTCGCGTCCGACTCCTTCTTCGACACACTGCGGGTGGTGACGCCAGGACCCGCCCAGCGGGTCGTCGACCGTGCACGCTCGAAGGGGTACCAGCTGCACCTGGTGGACGAGGCGACGGTGGGGCTCTCGGTGGATGAGACCACGACCGCCGACGATCTCGCCGCTGTCGCGTGGGCCTTCGGGCTGCCGGCTGCCGACGCGCACGATGTGCGCGACATCCGCTTCGACGATGCGGTGGCGCTCGCGGGCGTGACGGCCGCGCTGCACCGCACCGACGAGTTCCTCACGCATCCCGTGTTCACGAGCCATCACTCCGAGACGGCGATGATGCGCTACCTCAAGCAGCTCGCCGACCGCGACTATGCGCTCGATCGCGGCATGATCCCGCTCGGCTCCTGCACGATGAAGCTCAATGCCGCCACCGAGATGGCGGCCGTGTCCTGGCCCGAGTTCTCCCGCGTGCACCCCTTCGCCCCCGAGGCGGATGTGCACGGCTACCTCGCCATGATCGAGCAGCTCGAGGTCTGGCTCGCCGAGGTCACCGGGTACGACGCGGTGTCGCTGCAGCCGAACGCCGGGTCGCAGGGCGAGCTCGCCGGGCTGCTCGCGATCCGCGGCTACCACGACGCCAACGGCGACACCCGTCGCGTCGTGTGCCTGATCCCCTCGTCGGCGCACGGCACCAACGCCGCCTCGGCGGTGCTCGCCGGCATGAAGGTCGTCGTGGTGGCTTGCGACGAGGCCGGCAATGTCGATCTCGCCGATCTGCGTGCGAAGATCGCGCTGCACGCCGAGGCGCTCGCCGCGCTCATGATCACCTACCCGTCGACACACGGCGTGTACGAGCACGACGTGCTCGAGATCACCCAGGCGGTGCACGACGCCGGCGGCCAGGTGTACGTCGACGGCGCCAACCTGAATGCGCTGCTCGGCTTCGCCCGCTTCGGCGACCTGGGCGGCGACGTCTCGCACCTGAACCTGCACAAGACGTTCGCGATCCCGCACGGCGGCGGTGGACCGGGTGTCGGTCCGGTTGCGGCGAAGGCGCACCTCGCCCCGTTCCTGCCCGGTCACCCGTTCGCCCAGCGCAAGGATCACGCGGGCGGCGTCTTCCAGGGTGGTCCGATCTCGGCCGCTCCGTACGGGTCGGCGGGGATCCTGCCGATCTCGTGGGCGTACATGCGCATGATGGGCTCCGAGGGCCTCCGCGCTGCCACCGCGGCGGCCGTCCTGTCGGCCAACTACATCGCGGTGCGGCTGTCCGAGCACTACCCGCTGCTGTACGCGGGCGAGGGCGGCCTGGTCGCCCACGAGTGCATCCTGGACCTCCGGCCCCTGCGGGACGCCACCGGCGTCGCCGTCGACGACGTCGCCAAGCGACTCATCGACTACGGCTTCCACGCACCGACGATGTCGTTCCCCGTCGCGGGCACCCTCATGGTCGAGCCGACCGAGTCCGAGGACCTCGGCGAGATCGACCGCTTCATCGACGCGATGATCGCGATCAAGGCCGAGGCCGATGCGCTGGCTGCGGGGGAGTGGCCGGCCGATGACAACCCGCTGGTGAACGCCCCACACACCGCGCAGGCCGTCGTCGCGGGCGAGTGGACCCACCCGTATTCGCGTGAACTCGCGGTCTACCCGGTCTCCGCGCTCATCCGCACGAAGTACTGGCCGCCGGTCCGCCGGATCGATCAGGCCTACGGCGACCGCAACCTCGTCTGCGCCTGCCCTCCGATCGAGGCCTTCGCCTGAGGAAGACGGATGCCGCGGCCCGCGGCATCCGTCCCTCTCAGGAGGTGGCGGTCGGGGTGGGAGTCGGCGACGGCGTGATCGCCGGCGGCGCGAACACCCCCGGCCAGAGCGCTGCCGCCAAGGGATACCCAACGAACGCGACGATGTCCAGCAGCGTGTGCGCGATGATCAGGGGCATCACGCGGCCCCAGCGCCGGTAGCACCAGCCGAACACCACGCCCATGATGAAGTTGCCGACGATCGCGCCGAAGCCCTGGTACGCGTGGTACGCCCCGCGGAGCGCCGCGGTGGCGAGGATCACCGACCACCACGACCAGCCGAGGCGCCGCAGCCGGTCGAAGAGGTAGGCGATGAAGATGACCTCCTCGGTCAGAGCCGCCCGCACGGCGGCGAAGACGAGGAGCGGCACCGTCCACCAGGACGGGTCGAGCGGCGAGGCATCCACCTGCAGGGTGATCCCGAGCGCGCGGCCGGCCGCATAGAGGGCGAGCCCCGGAACGCCGATCACGACGAAGAGCAGGATGCCGCGGCCGAGGTCGCCGCCGAACCGGTGGAAGTCCAACCCGATCCGCCGGAGCGCGTTCGATCCGGGCTCCCAGAGCAGGTAGACCGCGAGAGCGACAGGCGCCAGGGCGAAGAACAGCGCGAGGAACTGGTAGAGGACGTCCCAGAACTGCTGGGCGTTCGCGGACGGGTTCAGCTGAGTCTGCTGATCGCCGAGCGCCTGCTCGCGCTGCAGCGCCTGCACCAGCTGGAGCACGGAGTACAGCGCGAGTCGACCCACCGACAGGGCCAGGACGATCGCAATCTCCCACCACAATCGCGCGCGGCTGGGCGGATTGGTGGGAAAGGACATAGCCGGCGGCAGTTCTGGCGCGCTCACGTTGTCAGAATGTCACACCCGGCGACGGTTGAGTTAAGGGTTTGTAACGTTTTCCCGGGATGTTTTGGCCATCGCGTCAAGCGTGCTTACCCTTGCGGTATCCGTGTCCGGATCACGAAGTCCTGATCATGACATGTGTCTCCACATCCCTTGCACAGGAGGAAAATTGAAGCACAAGCGCATAATCGCCGCTGGAGCGCTCGTCGCTGCCGGCGCGATGCTGTTGAGCGGCTGCACGCCGCCCCGCGCCTCTGAGGTCGTGAAGGGCACCAAGATCACGGTCGCCATGAACGACGTCTTCAGCGGCTACAACACGAACCTGACCAACCTCAACAGCCTCTACAACGCGCAGGTCGCGTACATGGCTCTGGACACGTTCTCGTACTACAACGACAAGCCCGATCTGGTGAAGAACACCGACTTCGGCTCGTACGAGGTCACCAGCGAAGACCCGTGGACCGTCAAGTACACCATCAAGGATGGCGTGAAGTGGTCGGACGGCACCGCCGTCGACGCCGCGGACATGCTCCTGTACTGGGCTGCTCTCACGACGCACGAGACCGACGGCGAGGCAACCGTCGACGAGGAGACCGGCTCGGTCACCGACCAGACGGGCACCGTCTGGAACACCGGCGCAGCCGAGGGCATCGGCTTCGACAACGTCGTAGAGGTTCCCACGCTGAGCGACGACAACCGCAGCATGACCGTCGTCTACGACAAGTTCTACGCGGACTGGGAGCTCGTCAGCCCCATCGGAGTCTCGGGCCACGGCACCGTGCAGCTCGCCTACCCGGGTGACTACGACGGCGAGGACGGCGCGAAGAAGGCCAAGACCGACCTCATCAAGGCGATCCAGGACAAGGACTACGACTTCCTGGGCCCCGTGTCGAAGGCGTACAACACCGCCTACGCGTTCAACGAGATGCCCGAGGGTGGCAAGGACTCGCCCGCGCTGTACTCGAACTACGCGTACACGATCACCGACATGAAGGCGGACGAGTACGTCACGCTGACCGCGAACCCCGACTACACGTGGGGCCCGTCGCCGAAGTTCGAGACCATCACGGTTCGCGCCGTGCCGGACTCGCAGGCGCAGCTGACCGCACTTCAGAACGGCGACATCCAGATCGCGGCCGGCCAGCCGACGCCTGACATCGCCACCGCGCTTGCCAACGGCATCGAGAACATCGACTATGTCGGTGCTCCGGAAGGCTCGTTCGAGCACGTCGACCTCCAGGTCACCAACGGCGGCCCGTTCGACGCGGCCACCTATGGCGGCGACGAGGACAAGGCTCTGGCTGTGCGCGAGGCCCTCTTCAAGACGCTCCCGCGTCAGGAGATCGTCGACAAGCTCATCGTTCCCCTGCAGGCCGACGCCGAGGTCATGAACACCCTGGTGTTCTTCCCGGGCACCGATGGTGCCAAGGCGGCTGCTGAGGTCAACGGCTACTCGGACTTCGAAGAGCCCGATGTCGACGGTGCCAAGGCGCTCCTCGCCGACGCAGGCATCACGACGCCGGTCGACGTGCGCGTGCTGTTCAGCCAGGCGAACGTCCGCCGCAACGCTGAGTTCCAGCTGTGGCAGCCGATCGCCGCTGAGGCCGGGATCAACCTGATCAACGCCTCGAGCACCACGTGGTCGGCTGACCTCGACACGAAGCAGACGTCCTACGACGTCGCGCTCTTCGCGTGGATCCTCAACAACACGGGCCGTACCAGCAACGCGCCGAACTACATCACCGGTGGAGCGAACAACTTCTACGGGTGGTCCTCTGACGCGGTCGATGAGCCCTTCAAGGCTGTCGACAGCGAGAAGGACGGCGCCAAGGCGGACGAGTCGCTCGTCGAGGCCGAGAAGGCCATGGGCGAGCAGTTCTGGTCGATGCCCATCTTCCAGTTCCCCGGCATCACCGCCTGGGACAAGTCCAAGGTCACTGGCGTGACGGCGATGCCGATCACCCCCCAGTACTTCTGGAACTTCTGGGAGTGGACCCCGGTCACCGGAGAGACGCCGAGCGAGTAGCGTTTCCGATCCGGATCATCGGAGGGTGTCGGGGCAAAGCCCCGGCACCCTCCGCATGACCGCGACCAGGCGCGCTAGAGTCCGTTTCAGAAAGGGGATTGCCCATGTGGAGTTACGTCGGACGACGACTGCTCATCGCGGTGTTCGTGATCTTCGCGGCGAGTTACCTCGTCTACGTGCTGTCCGCGAACTCGGGTGACCCGCTCGAGGCGCTTCGCGGGTCCACGGCGCCCAACAAGGAGCAGCTGATGGCTGCCCTCACGGCACAGCTGCACCTGGACGTGCCGCCGTTCCTGCGTTACTTCATCTGGCTGGGCGGCGTCTTCCACGGCGACCTCGGCACCACGATCTCCGGCATCTCGGTGAACACGCTGCTCGCGCAGTCGGCGTGGTCGACGATTCAGCTCGTCACGACGGCCACGATCCTCGCGATGTTCTTCGGAATCTCGATCGGAATGATCTCGGCCCTGCGTCAGTACAGCGGCTTCGACTACTCGGTGACATTCGTCGCCTTCATCTTCTTCGCACTCCCGACGTTCTGGGTCGGGCAGCTGCTCAAGCTCAACGTCGCCATCGCCTTCAACAACTTCCTCGCGAACCCGTTCGTCGCGCCGATCGCGATCTTCCTGCTTTCGCTGGCCGGTGCGTTCATCTGGGCGAGCGCCATGGGCGGCCAGCTCAAGCGCTTCTCGATCAACTTCGCGGGCGCGTTCGTCGCGGTGGCCGCGGTCCTGATCTACACGAACCTCACGGACTTCTTCCAGTACCCCAACCTCGGGCCGGTGTGGATCGGGCTCCTGGGCGGTGCGGCAGCGATCGTGATCACCCAGCTGACCACGGGCCTCTCCAACCGCAGGGCGCTGTACTCCGCCCTCACCGTCGCGGCGCTCGGCGTAGCACTGTGGTGGCCGGTCCAGTACGCCTTCTTCTACTGGCCGACGTGGGGGGCCGTGCTCGTGCTCGCCGTGTGCGCGCTCGCCGTCGGTGCACTCGTCGGCTGGCTGTGGGGCGGCGACGACCGCGCGGTCTCGATCCGCACGGCGATGCTCACCGCCTTCGTCTCCGCACTGCTCACCTTGATCGACCGCATCATGGGCGCCTGGCCCGACTATGTCGCCAACACCGGCGGCCGGCCGATCGCCACGATCGGCTCAGAGACCCCCGGTCTTGAAGGATCGATCTGGCTCGAGGCGGTCGACACCTTCTCGCACCTGCTGCTTCCGACGCTCACGATCATGCTCATCTCGCTCGCGGCCTACAGCCGGTACTCGCGCGGCAGCCTCCTCGAGGTCATGCGCATGGACTACGTGCGCACGGCGCGGGCGAAGGGCCTCAACGAGCGCACCGTGATCATGCGACACGCCTTCCGCAACGCGCTCATCCCGATCGCCACGATCGTCGCCTTCGACCTCGGTGGGCTCATCGGCGGCGCGGTGATCACCGAGACCGTCTTCGCCTGGCGAGGGATGGGCACGATGTTCGTCACGGCGCTCCGGAATGTCGACGTCAACGCGATCATGGGCGTCTTCCTCGTCACGAGCATCTTCGCGCTCGTCTTCAACCTGCTGGCAGATATCGCATACTCCGTCCTCGACCCACGGATCCGGGTGAGCTGAAATGACCAACGAATTCGCGAGCCTCCCCACGGAGGTCCCGTCCGACATCATCACGATCGAGCAGGAGGAGGTCGCCGGCCTCAGCCAGGGCGCCATCGTCCGAAAGCGGTTCTTCCGCCACGTCGGCGCGATGATCTCCCTCGGCGTGCTGATCTTCATCGTGCTGCTCGCGTTCACCTCGGTCGGCTTCGACGTCTTCGGATTGAAGATCCCGGGGTGGTGGATCCACAACTACACGACGCCCTACCCGATCTACCTGCCTGGTGGTGCGCCCACCTGGGTGCTGCCATTCGACTTCGGACCGTTCCCGTTCGGCCAGGACGACATCGGTCACGACGTGTTCGCGCAGGTCATGCGCGGCACCCAGCAGTCGATCATCGTCATGGTCGTCTACGGCCTGATCGCGGGCCTGGTCGGCATTGTGATCGGCGCCACCGCCGGCTACTACCGCGGCTGGACCGACGCGGTGCTGATGCGCTTCACCGACGTCATCATCATCATCCCCGTCGTCCTCCTCGGTGCGATCGTCGGCCGGACCTTCGGAAGCCTGGGAGCCTGGGGCCTCGCGCTCATGCTCGGTTTGTTCGGCTGGGCGGTGCTCGCCCGTCTCGTGCGCGGGGAGTTCTTCAGCCTTCGCGAGCGCGAGTTCGTCGATGCCGCGCGGGTGGCCGGGGCGTCGGACGCGCGGATCATCTTCCGCCACATCCTGCCCAACACCGCGGGTGTGCTCATCGTGAACATCTCGCTCACGATGGCCGGCGCCATCCTCCTCGAGGCGGCCCTGAGCTACCTGGGATTCGGCATCAGCCCGCCGGACGTCTCCCTCGGCCAGCTCCTGAGCCTCTACCAGACGTCGTTCAACACGCGGCCTTGGCTGTTCTGGTGGCCAGGCTTCTTCATCATCACGATCGTGCTCACCATCAACTTCATCGGCGACGGACTGCGCGACGCGTTCGACCCGAGGCAGCGCCGGATGCCGGGCAAGATCGGGCCCTACCGCGAACTCGGCATGCTGATCGCGAAGCCGTTCCGTCGCGGGAGCAGGGATGCCGCCGCGGTGCGGGAGGAAGCGCCCCGATGAGTCAGGTCAGCGACGTGATCGACCAGCCGATGAGCACCACCGAGATCGCGATCACGAGGAAGTTCCACGACGTGGTCACTCCGACGTACGGCTCGCCCGTCTGTGGGACCTTGGTGCGCCCGGACTGCACGCGGCGGATGATCTCGGCCGCGTCCGGCTCGGACGGCCGGCGCGACACATCCGGCGCCACGTACTCGCGTCCGCTGCGCCACGTGCGGGCGCGCGCCACGAACTCGGCCCGGCGGTCGCCCAAACCGGTGTTCGGCGGGGCAGCCCACGCCGACACCGGTCCGGCAGACGTCGTGATGACGAGGGAGCCGCGAGAGTCGATATCCCGCACTTCGTCCCATGGCAGTCGGGTGGTGCGCAGCGGGTTTCGGACTTCGATCCCCTCGCCGGCGATGCGCACGCTCGGCCACCACAACGCCACCCAGACCAGCCAGCCCACCGTTCCGACGGCGGGGGCGATGAACCACAGCTCCGAGCCGGGTCCGTCGCCGACGAACAGCAGACTGATGAGGATGATCGCCGCGATGACCCAGATCACGACCGTCACCATGATGCCCGACGAGGGCCTGAGAATGATGGGCCGCATGACCTCATCCTCGCACGCGGCAGGAGCGGACCGATGAGCGGGACCGACGACCAGGGTCTGAGCGACGCACCGGAAAGCGACCCCACGGTCGCCAAGTACCGGATGACGCGACGCGCCGGCAAAGAGGCGCAGAAGCGCGGCAACGAGGAGCCGATCATCGAGGTCGAGAACCTCGGCATCGACTTCTGGGTCAACGGCAAGTGGATCAACGCCGCGCGCGAGGTCAACTACGTGGTCCGGCCGGGCGAGGTGCTCGCGATCGTCGGCGAGTCCGGCTCGGGCAAGACGGTCACCTCCATGTCGCTGCTCGGTCTGCTGCCTGGCAACTCGCGCTCGACAGGAAGCGTCAAGCTGCACGGCCGTGAAGTGCTCGGGATGCCGGAGCACGAGCTGTACCGCATCCGTGGCAGCCGGATCGCGGTGATCTTCCAGGAGCCGATGACGGCGTTCAATCCCGTCTACAAAATCGGCTTCCAGATGATCGAGTCGCTGCGGACGCACTTCATCATGTCGCCGGCTGAGGCGAAGGTGCGCGCGCTGGAGCTGCTCAGCCTCGTGGAGATGCCCGACCCGGAGAAGGCGTTCAACTCCTACCCGCACCAGCTGTCAGGTGGGCAGCGTCAGCGCGCCATGATCGCCATGGCGATCTCGTGCGACCCCGACCTGCTGATCGCCGACGAGCCCACCACGGCGCTCGACGTCACGATCCAGGCGGAGATCCTCGATCTGCTGCGCGAGCTGCACCACCGGCTCGACTCCGCGATCATCATCATCACGCACGACCTCGGGGTTGTGGCCGACATCGCCGACAACATCATCGTCATGCGCGAAGGCGTCGTGGTCGAGCGGGGCACCGTCGACGAGGTCTTCAACCACGCGCAGCACCCCTACACCAAGCAGCTTCTCGCCGCGGTGCCGCATCTCGGCGTGACCGAAGCGGCTGATCGCGCGGTCGTCACCGAGAATCCGCTCCTGGTGCTCGAGAACGCCTCGATCGACTACCCCAGTCTCGGTCGGGTCCCCGCGTTCCGCGCGGTGGACGGGGCGAGCTTCAAGATCTATCCCGGCGAGGTGGTGGGCCTGGTCGGCGAGTCCGGCTCGGGCAAGACGACCGTCGGCCGCGCCATCGTCGGGCTGCTGCCGTTCGCCGAGGGCACGGCCAACCTCCTCGGCCGTGAGCTCGTGGGCATCAAGTCCGACACGCTGCGGGAGGTGCGCCGCGAGATCGGCATCGTCTTCCAGGACCCCGGCGCATCGCTGAACCCGCGCTGGCCGGTCGGCCAGTCGATCGGTGAGCCGCTCGAGCTGTCCGGCACCGTGTCACGGACGAAGATCGGCGAGAAGGTAGAAGAGCTGCTCGATCAGGTCGAGCTGCCCCGCTCCTTCCGCAACCGGTACCCGCACGAGCTCTCCGGCGGTCAGCGCCAGCGCGTCGGCATCGCACGCGCACTCGCCCTGAGCCCGAAGCTGCTCATCGCCGACGAGCCGACCAGCGCGCTGGACGTCTCGGTGCAGGCGCGGGTGCTCGATCTGTTCGAGAAGCTGCAGGCCGATCTCGGCTTCGCCTGTCTGTTCATCAGCCACGACCTCGCGGTCGTCGACCGCCTGGCCGACCGCATCATCGTGATGAACCTGGGCAAGCTGGTCGAGCAGGGCCCGACCGACGAGATCCTCCGCAACCCGCAGCAGGACTACACCAAGCGTCTGATCGCCGCCGTGCCGGTGCCGGATCCGGCCGAGCAGAAGGCGCGCCGAGAGGCTCGCGCCGCCCTGCTCGCAGCCGAGCGCGACCAAGCCTGAGCCGTTCCCAGGGCGTCACGCCCGCTGGACGGTAGAATGGGGTGCACCCGACTCCGGGTGCACCCCAAATTCTTCGCAAGGACCTCATCATGGCGCGCGCTCTCCGTCCGGATCTCCGTAATGTCGCGATCGTCGCGCACGTCGACCATGGGAAGACCACGCTCGTCGACGCGATGCTCCGCCAGACCGGCTCTTTCGGCTCCCACGAGCACATGGAAGAGCGCGCGATGGACTCCAACGACCTCGAACGTGAAAAGGGCATCACGATCCTCGCCAAGAACACGGCGATCACCTACTCGGGCATCCACACCGACGTGCCCGTGACCATCAACGTCATCGACACCCCCGGTCACGCCGACTTCGGCGGCGAGGTCGAGCGAGGCCTGTCCATGGTCGACGGCGTGGTCCTGCTGGTCGACGCGAGCGAGGGCCCGCTGCCGCAGACGCGCTTCGTGCTGCGCAAGGCGCTCGAGGCGAAGCTTCCCGTCATCCTGCTCGTCAACAAGACGGACCGTCCCGATGCCCGCATCGCGGAGGTCGAGGAAGAGGCGCACGACCTGCTTCTCGGCCTCGCGAGCGACCTCGTGGACGACGTGCCCGACCTCGACGTCGATGCGCTGCTGGACGTGCCCGTCGTGTACGCGAGCGGACGCGCCGGCGCGGCATCCCGCAACCGTCCCGAGAACGGCACGCTTCCCGACAACGACGATCTCGAGCCGCTCTTCGAAGCGATCCTCGAGCACGTGCCGGCGCCGTCCTACGACGATGAGGCGCCGCTGCAGGCGTGGGTCACGAACCTCGACTCCAGCCCGTTCCTCGGTCGCCTCGCACTGCTGCGCGTCTTCAACGGCACGCTCAAGAAGGGCCAGACTGTCGCGTGGGTGCGCGCCGACGGCACCGTCAGCAGTGCGCGCATCACCGAGCTGCTGAAGACCCGCGCGCTCGAGCGCTACCCGGCCGACAGCGCCGCCCCCGGCGACATCGTCGCGATCGCAGGCTTCCCCGACATCACGATCGGCGAGACGATCGCCGACCCCGATGACGTGCGCCCGCTGCCGCAGATCCACGTCGACGACCCGGCCATCTCGATGACGATCGGCACCAACACCTCGCCCCTGGTCGGCAAGGTGAAGGGCCACAAGCTCACCGCGCGCATGGTCAAGGATCGCCTGGACCGCGAGCTCGTCGGCAACGTGTCGCTCAAGGTCGTCGACATCGGCCGCCCCGACGCGTGGGAGGTGCAGGGGCGTGGCGAGCTCGCCCTCGCGATCCTCGTCGAGAACATGCGCCGCGAAGGCTTCGAGCTGACCGTCGGCAAGCCGCAGGTGGTCACCAAGAAGGTCGACGGCAAGACCTATGAGCCCTTCGAGCACCTGACGATCGACGCGCCCGAGGAGTATCTCGGCGCGATCACCCAGCTGCTCGCGACGCGCAAGGGCCGTATGGATGGCATGTCGAACCATGGCACCGGCTGGGTGCGCATGGAGTTCATCGTCCCGTCCCGCGGGCTCATCGGATTCCGCACCGAGTTCCTCACCACGACGCGCGGCACCGGCATCGCGAACGCCATCTCGCATGGCTACGAGCCGTGGGCCGGTCACATCGTGACCCGCCAGAACGGCTCGATCGTCGCCGACCGCACGGGCGTCGTGACGCCGTTCGCGATCATCGCCCTGCAGGAGCGCATGTCGTTCTTCGTGCAGCCCACGCAGGACGTGTACGAGGGCATGGTGGTCGGCGAGAACTCGCGCAACGACGACATGGACGTGAACATCACCAAGGAGAAGAAGCTGACCAACATGCGTCAGTCCACCTCCGACACGTTCGAGGCGATGACCCCGCCTCGCCTGCTCACCCTCGAGGAGAGCCTCGAGTTCGCCCGCGACGACGAATGCGTCGAGGTCACGCCCGAGATCGTCCGCATCCGCAAGGTGAACCTCGATCAGAACGAGCGCGCCCGGGCGACCTCGCGTCTGAAGCGCCAGGACGCCAACGCCTGAGCAAAGGTCGCGAAAGGGTGGATTCAAGCCGGTTCAGCCGCGCGGGTATCCACCCTTTCGCGTGTCGCTAGGCTCGACCGGGTGACCCTGAATCCGCACTTCGACGATGCGCACAGCGGGGGTGAGGCCCGGCGTGCGGCACGCCAGGGACTCGGCGTCGCCCTCGCCACCAGCGCCTACGGGATCTCGTTCGGTGCGCTCGCGGTGGCTGCCGGATTGGATGTCTGGCAGACCTGCGTCCTGAGCCTCGTGATGTTCACGGGCGGCTCGCAGTTCGCCTTCGTCGGCGTGATCGCCTCAGGAGGGATCGCCGCGGCGCCGGCCGCGATCGCCTCCGCGGGCCTCCTCGGCCTCCGCAACGCCGCCTACGGCGTCCGCATGTCGCCAGTCATCGGCAGCGGGGTGTGGCGTCGCGCGGCCGCCGCGCAGTTCACGATCGACGAGTCCACGGCGGTCTCGCTGGCGCAGACCACCCCGCATGCTCGGCTGGTGGGGTTCTGGGTGACGGGGCTCGCCATCTACATCGGCTGGAACATCTCCACTCTCGCCGGGGCGCTCCTGGGCGACGTGCTGGGAGACCCGAGAGCGTATGGATTGGATGCCGCGGCCGCGGCAGCCTTCCTGGCCCTGCTGTGGCCGCGACTCCGGCGCCGCCAGGCCATCGCGGTCGGTGTGGCCGCGGCGATCGTGGCGACCGCGCTCACTCCGACGCTGATGCCGGGGCTTCCGGTCCTCATCGCCGCGCTCGTCGCGATCATCGTCGGCTGGTTCAACTGGCTCGGATCGCCGCCCGAACCAGAACCTGACGACGTCTCAGAGCGCGAGGGACTGCCGTGACGCTGTGGACCGCGATCCTGGTGGCATCGATCATCTGCGTCGCGCTGAAGACGCTGGGATATCTCGTGCCGCCGAAGGTGCTCGACGCACCACGCCCGGCACGGATCGCCGACCTTCTGACCGTCGCGCTGCTCGCTGCGCTCGTGGCCGTCCAGACGCTCGGGGCGGGGCAGGCCATCGTGATCGACGCCCGGGTTCCTGCGGTCCTGGTCGCCGCGGGGCTCCTCGCCCTGCGTGCGCCATTCCTCGTCGTCGTCGCCGCAGCAGCGCTCGTCGCGGCACTCCTGCGGTTCTGGGGCTTCGCGGACTGAATCCAGCGGGCTGGGTCACTTATAGGCCGTCAGCTGACCATCCGGAAACGTCAGACTTCGGACGACGCGGGCGGGATTGCCGGCGACGAGGGTGTCGTCATCGACGTCGTGGGTCACGACGCTCCCGGCTGCCACGATGGCTCGACGGCCGACAGTCACTCCAGGAAGGATTATGGAATTCGCTCCGATCCACGATCCTGAGCCGATCGTGACAGGAAGGCGTCGGGGCRGGCGCCCCTCGTAGCCGTGCAGGTCGCTGTCCATGATCACGGCGCCGAAGGCGACGAGGATATGGTCGCCGAAGATGATCTCGTGGTGACACTCGATTCGCACGCCGCTGTTCAGATAGACGTCGTTGCCGAACCGTAGACGCCCCGCACCGCGGATGACCGTGGTCGCCTCGATGCTGTGCACCCGGAATGTGTAGCCGGCGGCCGCATCGGTTGCGTCGATCAACGGTCGGCCGCGGCACTCGGCCCAGCGCCCTACGGAGAGAGGACGCAGCCGTCGCTCAGCCCGGAACTGCGCGATCCGATAGCAGATGCCCACATGGTCAGAGTACGGCGTGGGCACTCGGCGACGCTCTGTGGTGCCTTCCCACCCGGCCGCTAGAGTCGGGGGGTGCGCACCTCTGTTCCCATCCGCATCGTCACGTGGATCGTGGCGCTGCTGGTCGGCGCCCTTTACGGGCTGGCCGGGACGATCGCGCACACGTTCACCGTCGGATGGTTCCCACTGGGATTGATCCTCGCGATCATCGGAACTGCCGCGCTGCTGCTGGCCGTGCGACTGCTCACCTCGGATCGCTGGGCCACGCTCGCGACCGGCATCGGCATGATGGTCGCGACCCTGCTCTTCTCCGGCCGCGGACCCGGGGGATCGGTCATCGTCCCGGACTCGTCGCTCGGGATCGTCTGGACGATCTCCATTCCGATCCTCATCGCCATCGCGGTAGGCCTGCCTGACCGCATCCGCTTCCGACCGGAGAACTAGACTGGGCTCGTGACGTATGTGATCGCCCTGCCGTGTGTGGACGTGAAGGACCGCGCGTGCATCGACGAGTGCCCGGTGGACTGCATCTACGAGGGTGACCGGAGCCTGTACATCCATCCGGACGAGTGCGTGGACTGCGGCGCCTGCGAACCGGTGTGCCCGGTGGAGGCGATCTACTACGAAGACGACCTCCCCGAGGAGTGGTCGGACTACTACAAGGCGAACGTCGAGTTCTTCGACGAGGTCGGGTCGCCCGGTGGGGCTGCGAAGGTCGGCGTGATCCACACCGACCACCCGATCATCGCCGCACTGCCCCCACAGGCCTGACGTGGGGGTCGCCGACCTCGCCGACTACCCGTGGGACGCGGTCGCACCGTACGCACAGCGTGCCCGCGCCCACGCCGACGGCATCGTCGATCTCTCGATCGGCTCGCCCGTGGACCGCACGCCCGCGATCGTGTCGGATGCCCTCGCCGCGGCGACGGACGCCCACGCCTACCCGCAGACGATGGGAACTCCCGCTCTCCGCGCGGCGGTCGTCGACTGGTATGCCCGGCGCCGCGGCGTGCCTGGCCTGACCCCCGCGCACATCCTTCCGACGATCGGGTCGAAGGAGCTCGTCGCACTCCTTCCGCTCCTGCTGGGACTCGGATCGGGTGACGTGGTCGTGCACCCGCGCGCCGCGTATCCCACCTACGACGTCGGGGCCCGGCTGGTGGACGCGACGCCCGTCGCGGCCGACGATCCGGCCGAGTGGCCGGCAGACGCGCGCCTCATCTGGATCAACACGCCCGGCAACCCGGATGGAAGGGTATGGGATGCCGCGCACCTGCGTGCCGCGGTGGCCCGCGCCCGGGAGATCGGAGCGGTGCTCGCGTCGGACGAGTGCTATGCCGAACTGGGCTGGGAGGCGCCCTGGGACGCCGAGCCGATCCCCTCGGTGCTCGATAAGCGAGCGACCGGCGGCGACGTCACCGGCATCCTCTCGGTCTACTCCCTGAGCAAGCAGTCGAACCTCGCGGGCTATCGCGCGGCGTTCCTCGCGGGCGATCCGGAGATCATCGGCCCGCTGCTCACGGCCCGCAAGCATCTCGGGCTCATGCTTCCGGCTCCGGTTCAGGAAGCCATGGTCGCGGCCCTCGGCGATGAGGCGCACGTCGCCGCGCAGAAGGAGCGCTACCGCCACCGGCGCAGCGTGCTCAAGCCCGCGGTCGAGGCCGCCGGCTTCCGGATCGACCACAGCGAGGCCGGTCTCTATCTCTGGGCCACCGAAGGCCGAGACGCCTGGGACAGCATCGGACGCCTCGCGGATCTTGGGATTCTGGCCGGCCCGGGCCACTTCTACGGCCCGCACTTCCCACGGCACGTGCGGCTCTCGCTCACCGCGACCGACGAGCGCATCGCCGCCGCGGCGGAACGGCTCCACCGCGCCCACTAGGCTGTAAAGGCGCGGGGGAGCGGCATCCGCCTCCCGCACGCAGGCTCGTCAGGCGCTCTACAGGCCCCGTCCCGAGCCGACGACCCCCCGGATCGAACAGAAATCGCGAGGAGGCGCCGTGAGCGACGCGGGCACAAAGCAGGACAAGGCAACCCTGATCATCGGCGATCGCACCGCGGCGCTTCCGCTGCTGCGCGGCACCGATGGCGTGCCGAGCATCGACATCTCCACCCTCACGCGCCAGACCGGTCACACGACGCTGGACTACGGGTTCGTGAACACTTCGGCGACCAAGTCGGCGATCACGTACATCGACGGCGACCAGGGCATCCTGCGCTACCGCGGCTACCCGATCGAGCAGCTCGCGCAGAACAGCACCTACCTCGAGGTGGCGTGGCTGCTCATCTATGGTGAGCTGCCGACCCCCGACGAGCTCGCCGACTTCGATGAGCGGATCCGCCACCACACGCTGCTGCACGAAGACCTCAAGCGCTTCTTCTCGTCGCTGCCGCACACCGCGCACCCGATGTCGGTGCTGTCGTCGGCGGTGTCCGCGCTGTCGACCTATTACGAGCACCAGTCCGATCCGAACAACCCCGAGCACGTCGAGCTCAACACGATCCGCATGCTCGCGAAGCTGCCGGTGATCGCCGCCTACGCGCACAAGAAGAGCATCGGGCAGGCGTTCCTCTACCCCGACAACGGCCTCGGATTCGTCGACAACTTCCTCAAACTCAACTTCGGCGTCCTCAGCGAACGGTACGAGCTGAACCCCGTCATGTCGCGTGCGCTGGAGCGGCTGCTGATCCTGCACGAGGACCACGAGCAGAACGCCTCGACCTCGACCGTTCGGCTCGTCGGATCCACCGGCGCCAACCAGTTCTCGTCGATCTCTGCGGGCATCAACGCGCTGTACGGGCCGCTGCACGGCGGCGCGAACGAGGCCGTGCTCGACATGCTGGCGCGCATCCGCGATTCCGGCGAGAGCGTCCAGCGCTTCGTCGAGCGGGTCAAGAACAAGGAAGACGGCGTGAAGCTCATGGGCTTCGGGCACCGCGTCTACAAGAACTACGACCCGCGCGCGAGGCTCGTCAAGGAGTCCGCCGACGAGGTGCTGACCGAGCTGGGCGTGCACGACCCGCTGCTCGACCTGGCGAAGGAGCTCGAGGAACTCGCACTGAGCGACGATTACTTCCGCGAGCGCCGGCTCTACCCGAACGTCGACTTCTACACCGGCGTGATCTACAAGGCGATGGGCTTCCCGACGCGGATGTTCACCGTCCTGTTCGCCATCGGCCGTCTGCCCGGATGGCTCGCGCACTGGCGCGAGATGCAGTCCGACCCGCAGACGAAGATCGGTCGCCCGCAGCAGCTCTACGTCGGCGCCGCCGAGCGCAACTACCCGGGCGTGAGCTGACCCGCGCCGGCCTTCTGGCGCTGACAAGCGCGCGTTCGCTAGGTTGAGCGCTGGCGGGTGCATCCGCCGCCCCTCGGCGAATGGACAACGGCCATGTGGATTCAACCCTCGGACCCGCTCGGGATCCTCTGGCTCTCCGCGCTCGTCGCCGCCGTCCCGATCCTGCTCTTCCTGGTGTGCCTGGTCGTCTTCAAACTGACCGGCATCATCGCGGCCCTCATCGCGGTCGGCGCCGAGATCGTCGTGGCGCTGTGGGTGTTCGGGATGCCGGCTTCCGCAGCCGCCGGCGCCGGGCTCTACGGGCTTCTCAACGCGCTCTGGCCCATCGCCTACATCATCGTCATGGCCGTGTGGCTGTACCGGCTCGCCGTGGCGAGCGGACACTTCGAAGTCGTCCGCGGCTCGATCAGCAGCATCTCCGCGGATCAGCGCATCCAGGTGCTCCTCATCGCCTTCGCCTTCGGCGCCTTCCTCGAGGGGGCGGCGGGGTTCGGCGTGCCGATCGCGATCTGCGCGGCCCTCCTGGTGCAGCTCGGCTTCCGTCCGGTCAAGGCCGCCATGATCTGCCTGGTCGCCAACGTGGCGGCCGGCGCCTACGGGGCGATCGGCATTCCGGTCATCGTCGGCGCGAATGTCGGCGGCGTCGACGTCCAGGACCTGTCGCGGATGCTCGTCCTGCTGCTGCAGCCCCTCACCTTCTTCGTGCCGTTTCTGCTCGTCGTGATCATCGACGGCTGGCGCGGGCTGCGCGAGACGTGGCTTGCGGCCCTCGTGGTGAGCGTGGCGTTCAGCCTGGTGCAGGGCGGCGCGCTGTGGTTCCTCGGTCCGGAGCTCGCCGATCTCGGCGCGGGGCTCGCCGCGATGGCGGCGATCGTGGTGCTGTCGCGCTTCTGGAAGCCCCGGCACACGTTCCGCGAAGGCGGCGGCGAGGCGCCGGCTGTGCACCAGTACCCGGTACGGGAGATCGCGGTCGCCTGGAGCCCGTTCTACATCCTCACCGCCTTCATCCTGGTGTGGAGCATCCCGGCGTTCAAGGACCTGTTCGCCGAAGGCGGGCCGCTCGCGTGGGCGGTGTTCAAGGTCCCCATTCCCGGGCTCACCGGCCAGGTCGAGACCGCTGCGGGTGCGACGGTCACCCAGACCTGGGACTTCACGCCCCTGAACGCGACCGGCACGGCGATCTTCCTCGCCGCGATCGTCGCGTTCTTCTTCATGCCCAAGCTCACCGCCCGCGACCTCTGGGCAGAGCTCGGCCGGACAGTCCGAGACCTGTGGCAGGCGATCACGCTCATCGCGCTCATCCTTGTGCTCTCGAACATCGCGAACTACTCCGGGGGATCCGCGACCATCGGGTCGGCATTGGCCGCCATCGGGCCCCTCTTCCCGCTGGTGGCGCCGATCATCGGATGGTTCGGTGTGTTCATCACGGGTTCGGTCGTCAACAACAACACCCTCTTCGCACAGCTGCAGGTGACGACGGCGAAGGCCATCGGCGTGCAGCCGACGGTGCTCATCGCGGCGAACACCGCGGGCGGGGCGACCGGAAAGGTCATCTCACCGCAGTCCATCGCGATCGCGGCAGGCGCCGTCGGGCTCTCCGGCCGCGAGTCCGAGATCCTGCGTGCGGCGATCGGCTACAGCCTCGGGATGCTCGCCGTCATCTGCGTGTGGACGTTCACGCTGTCCCAGATCGTTCCCGGCTGACCTCGGTCACCCTCCGACGGCGCGCTGGGGTCGCTGCTCGACCGTGGCAGCGTGGTCGGGCACGTAGTTCTCGATGTTGCGAGGGGGCCGCTCGTAGCCCTTCGAGGGCGACCGGTCGGGCACCACGACCTCCTCGCGCTCCACCATTTCGTAGCGCACCTGCGAGAGCAGGTGATGGATCATGTTGATGCGGCTCCGCCGCTTGTCGACCGACGGCACCTCGAACCAGGGCGCCTCGGGAATGTCGGTGTGCACGAACATCGTGTCCTTCGCGCGGGAGTAGTCCTCCCAACGGGTGATGGAGAGCACATCATTGGGGGAGAGCTTCCATCGACGCATCGGGTCTTCGGCACGGGAGCGGAAGCGGGCCTCCTGCTCCTGCGGCGACACGCTGAACCAGTACTTGAGGAGCACGACGCCGTCTTCGACCAGCATCCGCTCGAAGATCGGCGCCTGGTGCAGAAAGCGGTGGTACTCGACGTTGGTGCAGTAGCCCATCACCCGCTCGACACCCGCGCGGTTGTACCAGGAGCGGTCCATGAGCACGATCTCGCCGGCCGCGGGCAGATGAGGGATGTAGCGCTGGAAGTACCACTGCGTCTTCTCGCGCTCGGTGGGCGTGGGCAGGGCGACGACGCGTGTGACGCGAGGGTTGAGGTACTCCGACACCCGCTTGATCGTGGAGCCCTTGCCTGCGGCATCCCGGCCCTCGAAGATCACGACGATCCGCGCGCCTGTCGCCTGCACCCAGGCCTGCATGTCGACGAGCTGCGCCTGCAGACGCCGAAGCTCGTCCTCATACGCCTTCTTCGGCATCCGATCCGTCATGTGCGCGATCCTCTCACGCGTGGAGGGCTTCGTTGAGCGTGACGCCCACTCCCTTGCGGCGGACCGCCTCGATCGCACCCGTGAGCGAATTGCGGCGGAACAGCAGTCCGTCGCGGCCGGACAGATCGGCGCCCTTGACCACAGGCCGCGAGCCGTCGTGCCGGGGCGCCTCGTCGGCGAGGACGATCTTCGACCCTGCGGTGACGTACAGCCCGGCCTCGACGACGCAGTCGTCGCCGAGGGATATGCCGATGCCGGCGTTCGCGCCGAGGAGCGTCCGCGCGCCGATCGACACCTTGTGCGCCCCGCCGCCGGACAGCGTCCCCATGATGGAGGAGCCGCCGCCGATGTCGCTGCCATCGCCGACGACGACGCCCTGCGAGATGCGGCCCTCGACCATCGATGTGCCGAGGGTGCCGGCGTTGAAGTTGACGAAGCCCTCGTGCATGACAGTCGTGCCGGGGGAGAGGTAGGCACCGAGGCGCACGCGCGATCCATCCGCGATGCGCACCCCCGGCGGGGTGACATAGTCGAGCAGCCGCGGGAACTTGTCGAGGCCCTGCACCTGGATGCCGTCGCGCTGCAGGAAGGGCCGGAGCCGCGTCAGCTCGTCGGGGTGCATCGGCCCGGCGGTGGTCCAGGCCACGTTCGGCAGATGGCCGAAGATGCCGGTGAGGTCGAGATCGTTCGGCTGCACCAGCCGATGCGAGAGCGCGTGCAGCCGAAGGTAGGCGTCGGGAGTCGACGCCGGCGGTGCGTCGAGATCGATCTCGATGGTCACGACGTCGACCGACACCGCCCGGCGGGCGTCGGCGACGGCGAGCCGCTCAAGGTCCTCTGGCGGCATCGACGGGTCGAGCCCGAGGGGGATCTTCCCGATCTTGGGTTCCGGAAACCAGGTATCCAGGATCGTGCCGTCTGCCGCGGTCGTCGCGAGGCCGATGCCCCATACCCATCGCTGATCGCTCATCGTTCCACGGTAGCGCCCTCGGGCGCTCGGTAGGATCGGGGGATGCCGCAGCTCGATCTCTCCGCGACCTCTGTCGACCTCACTCGCGCGATCTGCGACATCCCGAGCGTCTCCGGCGATGAGCGGGTGCTGGCCGATGCGATCCACGAGGCCCTCCGCGGTCTCGCCCATCTCACGATCCACCGCGACGGCGACACCATCGTGGCCCGCACCGACCTCGGTCGGGAGCAGCGCGTCGTGATCGCGGGGCACATCGACACGGTGCCGATCAACGGCAACGTACCCACCCGCGACATCACAGAGGAGGGGCAGGCGTTCATCTGGGGGCGCGGCACCGTCGATATGAAGGCCGGCGTCGCCGTGCAGCTGAAGCTCGCCGCGGAGCTCGTCGACCCCCGAGTCGACATCACCTGGATGTGGTACGACCACGAGGAGGTCGACGCCGATCTCAACGGCCTGACCCGCCTCGCCAAGACCCGCCCCGACCTGTTCGCCGCGGACTTCGCGATCCTGGGCGAGCCGTCGGACGGCGAGGTCGAGGGGGGCTGCAACGGCAATCTCCGCGCGATCGTGCGCACCACGGGGGTCCGCGCGCACAGCGCACGGGCGTGGATCGGCGAGAACGCCATCCACAAGGCCGCGCCCGTGCTCGCCCGGCTCGCCGAGTATCAGCCGCGCGAAGTGCCGGTCGAGGGTCTGGTGTATCGGGAAGGGCTTAACGCCGTCCGCATCTCCGGCGGGGTAGCGGGCAACGTCATCCCCGACCTCTGCGAAGTCGAGGTCAACTACCGCTTCGCCCCGAGCCGGTCCGCCGAGGAGGCCGCGCAGCACGTGCGCGACGTCTTCGCCGGCTACGACGTCGAGGTGGTCGACATCGCGGAGGGGGCGCGGCCGGGTCTGGACGCCGCTCTCGCGCGGGAATTCGTCGCGGCGGTGGGCGCACAGCCGAAGCCGAAGTACGGCTGGACGGATGTCGCGCGGTTCTCCGCCCTCGGCGTGCCCGCGGTCAATTACGGACCAGGCAACCCGCACCTCGCCCATCACGACGAGGAGCGCGTCGCGATCGCCCAGATCGAGGATGTCGAGCGCGGGCTTCGGGCGTGGCTGACGACCTCCTGACGCCCACCGCGCAGCGCCGCCGGATCCCGGTCGCGGCTTCCATCGCGATCGTCTACCTTCTCGCGCGCATCGTGACGACGGGCATGCTTCTGGTCGCCGCGGAGCTGTCCGGCCAGGTCTCGCGTTTCGGCGCGAACGCGACCATCGGCGACCTCATGGTCGGGTGGGACGCCCAGTGGTACTGGTTCGTCGCGGTGAATGGGTATCCGGCCGACCTGCCGCTGACGGAGTCTGGGCTGGTCGCCGAGAACCAATGGGCTTTCATGCCGCTGTATGCCTACCTGGCGGCCGCGCTCGGGGGGCTGCTCGGCTCGTGGATCGCCGGTGCCGTCGGGATATCGGTCGTCTCGGGGTACCTCGCGTGCCTGGTGCTGTACCGGATCACGCGGATGCACGCCGACCGCACCACCGCGATGTGGGCGGTCGTGTTCCTCGCCGCAGCGCCCCTCGCTGCCCTGTTCCAGGTCGGCTATGCCGAGGCGCTCTTCCTTCTCTGGCTCTTCCTCGGCCTGTGGGTCGTACTGCAGCGCCGGTATGCGTGGCTGTACCTGCTCGTGCCGCTGATGGGGTTCACCCGACCGGGCGTGCTCGCGTTCGCGCTGTTCCTCGGCCTGCATGGCATCCATCGCTGGCTGACCCGCCGACGCGAGCCGCTGCCTGTGCGGCACATCGTGCACATCGTCGCCACCGGACTCCTGGCGGTCATCGTCGGGTTCGCCTGGCAGGTCGCAGCCGGGATCGTGACCGGGGACTCCGAAGCGTACCTCTCCACAGAACTCGCCTGGCGCCGCAATTGGCTGCTCGATCCGTCCCCGCACTTCCTGCCGTTCGACGGCTTCGTCGCCGGGTCCGCCTTCTGGTTCGGGATCTGGGGTGTGGGAGCCGCGACCGGATACGTCGTACTGGCCCTCGGCGTGCTCGCGCTGGCCGCGCTGCTGCTGTTCGAACCGCATGTCCGGCGGCTGGGCGTCGACCTGCGCCTCTGGGGCGCGAGCTATCTCGTCTACCTGCTCGCCGTCTTCTTTCCGCAGTCGAGCATCTTCCGTCTGCTAATCCCGCTCTCGCCGCTGTGGGGCGCAGTGGCGATGCCGAAGTCGACCGCGTGGCGAGTCGGCGTGCTGATCGCCTGTCTGGCCGGTCAGTGGTGGTGGATCTACAACATGTACGCACTCGGGAATACCTTCTGGCAGATCCCGTGAGTCGGCGGCGGCGCGCAACAGGGCGTAGTCATCCCCAGCGGATTATCCGGTGTGTTGCCTGAGAGATAAACTTGATTCTGCAGACTACGACGAAAAGGAGCCGCGATGGCAGCGATGAAGCCGAGAACCGGAGACGGACCGATGGAGGCCGTAAAGGAGGGTCGCCTCATCATTGTGCGCGTGCCCCTCGAAGGAGGCGGCCGCCTCGTCGTCTCCGTGAACGACGCTGAGGCCAAGGAACTGTACGACGTGCTCGGCGGTGTCGTCGCCCCCGCGTGACGCTCCAGTGAAACGATGAACGGCCGGTCTTCGGACCGGCCGTTCTCGTCTGCGCGCTTCAGTCCGCTGCGACGGTGGTGAGCTGGAGCAGGCCCTCGCCGACGATCGAGAGTGCGCCGATCACGGCCGGCGAGGCCTGCGTCTCCTGGATGAGGGTGCGGTATGCCACGGTCACCGCGTCGCGGCGCACCGGGTCTGCGACGGCCCCGCCGCCCATGACGCGGGGGACGAGCACCGTTCCGCCCGGGCGGATGAGCCGCAGCCCGTGCTCGACGTAGTCGATCACGCCTTCGGGGTCGGCATCCACGAGCACGATGTCGTACGACGCCTCGTTCATCCGCGGGAGCACTTCGGCGGCGCGTCCGGTGATGAAACGCGCTCGTGCCGCGGGAATCCGCGCCTCGGCGAACAGCTGACGGGCGACCGCGAGGTGCTCCGGTTCGGTGTCGATCGTGGTCAGCGTCGCCCGCGGAGCGCCGTGCAGCAGCCAGAGGCCGGAGACCCCGGCACCGGTGCCGATCTCGACGATGTTCAGCGCTCGTGATGCCGCGGCGATGACGGCGCACTGGGCGCCCACTGCTGCCGAGATCGGAGCGGCGCCGAGCTCCAGCGCGTGCGCGCGCGCACGCGCGATGTGCTCGGGTTCGATCGTCGCCTCGTTCGCGAAGCGATAGTTCGCATCCTGCTCGGCCATTGGCGGTTCCTCCATGGTCAGCGTACGGTCCAGGGCGGGATCGAACTCTCAGGCGCGACGGTAACCTTGGGAGCATGTTCTTCGGGTTGACGATCGAGAAGCTCTTGGTGATCGGTGTGATCGCCGCGCTCATCATCGGCCCCGAGCGTCTGCCGCGGTACGCCGAGACGCTTGCCCGCTTCACGACCCAGGCGCGCGACTACCTGCGCGTCGCGCGCACCCGCGTCAAGGATGAGATGGGCGAGAACTTCGACGACGTCGACTGGCGCACGCTCGATCCGCGGCAATACGATCCCCGGCGGATCATCCGGGAGGCCCTCCTCGACGACGCGCCGGTGCCGCCGGTGCGCGCCGCTGCGGCGGCAGCCGCCGTGGTCGCGACCGCCCCGCTGGAGAGCAGGACCTTCACGCCCGACGAGACCCCGCCGTTCGACACGGAAGCCACCTAGGCCACGACGTCACCGCGGGGTTCAGCTCAGACGCAGCGGCAGGGAACGGCCGGACAGACCGCGAGGCTGGCCGGCGATGCCCGCTGCCAGGGCCGCGATGGCGACGGCGGCCGGATCCTCGGGATGGGCGATCACGACAGGGATGCCGGCATCCGCGTCCTCCCGAAGGGACGTGCTGAGCGGAATCGAGGCGAGCAGCGGCACGGTCTCACCCTCGGCTGAGAGGGTGCGCGCGACGCGGTCGCCCCCGCCGGTGCCGAAGAGGTCGAGCACCGAGCCGTCCGGGAGGACCATCCCCGACATGTTCTCGACGACTCCGGCGACGGTCTGGCCGGTCTGTCGTGCGACGAGTGCGCTGCGGACGGCGACGTCGGATGCCGCGACCTGGGGTGTCGTGACCACGATGACCTCCGCGTGGGGGAGCAGCTGACCCACCGAGATGGCGACATCGCCGGTACCTGGCGGCATGTCGAGCAGCAGGATGTCGAGGTCGCCGAAGAACACGTCGGTGAGGAATTGGTTCACCGTCCTGTGGAGCATCGGCCCGCGCCATGCGACTGCTGAGCCCTCCTCGCCCGCACGAAGGAACATCCCGATCGAGATGGCCTTCACGTCGTGGGCGATCGGCGGCAGGATCATGTCGTCGATCCGCGTCGGCTTCGTCGTGCGGCCCTGCTCGTCGACCAGTCCGAGCAGCCCGGGGATCGAGAAGCCGTGCACGTCCACGTCGATGAGACCCACCGAGAGCCCGCGCGCGGCGAGTGCCACCGCGAGGTTGGCCGTCACCGTCGACTTGCCGACGCCGCCCTTTCCACTGGTGACCGCGATCACCCGGGTGAGGGAGTCCGGCCCGAACGGCATGACACGGACCGTATTGCCGCCGCGCAGCCGCTCGGTGAGCGCACGACGCTCGTCCGGCGACATCACGCCCACATCGAGTGCGACCTGATCGACTCCGGGGACGGCGGCCGCGGCATCCGTCACCTCCCGGCGGATGCGGTCGGCCGCGGGACAGCCGACGATGGTGAGCACGATGCCCACCGATGCGAGGCCGCCGACCACGGCGACCTCGCGGATCATGCCGAGGTCATCGAGCGTGCGGCGCAGCTCCGGATCGATCACCGCCCCGACCGCGGCCCGCACGGCCTCGGACGAAGCGCTCACCGCGCCTCGGAGTCGGCGGCCGGCGCCGGCCGCGCGGCGCGGGACTCGAGCTGCTCGAGGAGTGTCTTCAGCTCCGCACGAAGGACGTCGCGGGTCATGATCTCGTCCGAGAAGTCCGTGACCGCCATGCGCAGAGCGACGACCTCGCGGGCCAGGTATTCGGTATCGGCGAGGTTGCGTTCCGCGCGCTGGCGGTCCTGCTCGATCTGCACGCGGTCGCGGTCGTCCTGGCGGTTCTGGGCGAGCAGGATCAAGGGCGCCGCGTACGACGCCTGCAGGGACAGGATGAGCGTCAGGAGTGTGAAGTTCGTGGCCGCCGGGTCGAACTGAAGCTCCACCGGCATGAAGATGTTCCAGCTGAGCCAGACCAGCACGAACACGGTCATGCCGATCAGGAAGCCGGACGTCCCCATCCCGCGGGCGAAGGACTCGGAGAACCGGCCGAAGCGATCGCGGGACGGCTGCGGCGTGCGCTGGAGCACGCCCGAACGGCCCCGGGGCGCGTCGAGCGTCGCCTGGCGCGACTGTCGTGCCATCAGCGCCTCCTCGGGATGCTCGCGGTCGTCGTCGGCACGACCTCCACCGGCTCGTTCGCGTCTTCGTGAGAGCGCCAGTCCTCGGGCAGCAGGTAGTCGAGCACATCGTCGACGCTCACGGCGCCCACCAGGCGATGCGCCTGATCCACGATKGGCACGGAGACCAGGTTGTAGCTCGCGAGCAGGCGGGCGACGTCCGCGGCGGACGCGGTGGCCGGCAGCGGATCGAGGCTGTCGTCGATGATCGCGCCGAGACGCTCGTGCGGGGGATAGCGGAGCATGCGCTGGAAGTGCACCGTGCCCAGCAGCCGTCCGGTCGGCGTCTCGTACGGCGGCAGCGTCACGAAGACCGCGGCGGCGAGTGCGGGGTGCAGCTCGTGGCGACGGATGGTCGCCAGCGCCTCGGCCACGGTGGCGTCGGCGGAGAGCACGATCGGCTCGGGTGTCATCAATCCGCCGGCGGTGTCAGGTCCGTACTGGAGCAGCGCGCGGACGTCTTCCGCCTCTTCGGGCTCCATCAGGTCGAGCAGCGTCTCCAGTCGCCCCTCCGGCAGCTGGCCGAGCAGGTCGGCGGCGTCGTCAGGCTCCATCGCGTCGAGGATGTCGGCCGCGCGTTCGTCGCCGAGGGCCTCGAGGATGTGCACCTGCTCATCCTCGGGCATCTCCTCGAGGGCATCCGCGAGGCGGTCGTCGGTGAGCTCCTCGGCGACCTCGATGAGGCGATCCTCGGGCAGTTCGAGCAGGGTGTTCGCCAGGTCGGCGGCCTTGAGCTCGGAGTAGGTCGCGACGAGCTGCTCCGCGGACTGCGCTTCGCCTGGCACGCTCTGCTCGCGCACCTCCGCCCACGTCGCGAAGGTGGTCGGTCCCTTGGCGAAGGGCGCGGCGCTGGTCTTCGGCCGACGGAGGAAGAGCTGGCCGATGTCCCACTCACCGAGGCGGTTGCGCTCGATCGCGACGTCCTCGATGACGGCGACCCCCGAGCCGTCCCGGAGGTAGACCTTGCGTCCGAGCAGCTCCGCCATCACGCGGACCTCGCCGCCGCGCTGCTGGAATCGGCGGACGTTGATCAGGCCGGTGGAGATGACCTGGCCAGGGGCGATCGAGGCGACGCGTCCGATCGAGACGAAGACATGGCGGCGGCCCGGAATCTCCACGATGAGGCCGATGACGCGCGGCGGATCGTCCTTGCGATAGATGACGACGACATCCCGGACCTTGCCGAGTCGGTCGCCCGCAGGGTCGAAGACAGCGCACCCGGTCAGGCGCGCAACGAATACCCTCTGCGTGCTCACCAGTCCAGCGTAGCCCCGGTCCCATGGGAGGATGAGGAGGTGAGCATGATGGGCGGAAGGGTCCCGCAGTCCGCGGGCGAGCTCGGCCAGGTCGTGGCGTCCTTCGCCACGTACGAGGCCGCGCAGAAGGCTGTGTCGACCCTCATCGCGGCCGACGTCCCGGCGCGCGACATCGCGATCGTCGGCCAGGGACTGCGCTCCATCGAGCGGATCACCGGAAGGCTGGGCTACGCCTCGGCGGCCCGGACGGGCGCCATCAACGGGGTGCTCCTGGGCCTGCTCTTCTCGGCCATCCTCGTGCTCGGGTCACCCACCGTGCCCATCCAGGCCTTCGTGGGCGTCCTCTTCGTCGGCGTGGCGATCGGAATGCTGATGAGCATCATCGCCTTCGCCTTGGTGCGTCGCCGTCGTGACTTCGCCTCCGTCATGCAGGTGCTCGCCGACCGCTACGAGGTGAGCGTGGCAGACGGCAGCGTGCAGCGCGCTCGACAGGTCCTCGGGCCTCAGTCCGTGTCCCCGCCCGCTGCGGCGCCGCAGCCGGCGTCCGCCGTGGATGCCGTCACCGCCCCGCGACCCAGCACCGAGCCCCCGCGCTACGGCGAGCGGGTCGAGGCGGATGCCGGGGACACCGAGGCGGAGCCTTCCGAGCCGGCACAGCCGTGACCGCCGAGGCAGTGCCGGTGCACATCGTCGTCGCCCTGCCCACCGGGAAGGGCGAGGTGTCCGCCGACTGGGAGYGCCCCGACGACGCCTGGGCCGCGATCGCCGTCGCGCACGGCGCAGGCACCGGGTATCGGCATCCGTTCCTCCTCGGGTTCACCCGCCGGCTGCAGGCCGAGGGCATTGCGACGCTGCGCTTCAACTTCCCCTACGTCGAGGCTGGACGACGAATGCCGGGACCCGCTGCGCATGCCGTCACGACGTGGGCCGCGGTCGCGGCCTGGATGGCCGAGACTGCCTCGGACCTGCCATGGTTCGCTGCCGGCAAGTCCTACGGCGGACGCATGGCGTCGATGGCGGCCGCGGAGTCGGCCATCTCACCCGCCGGGCTCGTGTACCTCGGCTATCCGCTGCATCCGCCCGGCGACCCGGCGAAGGCGCGCGTCGCCCACCTGCCGGAGGTTTCGCAGCCGCAGCTGTTCGTCGAGGGCGCGAACGATCCCTTCGTCGATCCGCACTCCCAACTGGATGAGGCGATCGCGTCGTGCCAGCACGCGACGCTGTACTGGATTCCGGGCGGCGGGCACTCGTTCGAGGTCAAGGGTCGCAAGCTCCCCGCCGACGAGATCGGCGCCGACCTCGCCCCTCTCGTCGCGGGCTGGATGCGTCAGCGCCCCGCCGCGTAACCCTGCATGCCGCGGGCGTTCGCGGCAGCCCAGACCGTGCCGCGCTCGTGGTCGATGCCGACCGCACTGAGCCGGCCGAGCGCCCAATCGCCCGCGTGGGTGACGGTGTGGCCTCGGCGCTGCAGCCCGGCGATGAGGTCGGCGCCGAGCCGGTCCTCGACGTATGCCCCTGATGGATGCCAGGTGCGCGGCCAGAACGAGTCGACGAGCGCGATCGAGTGCAGCGTCGGCGCGTCGATCGCCTGCTGGGCGGTGTATCCGCCGACGAGCATCCGCAGGAGCGCCGGGAGCTGCCACTGCTCCTGCTGATCGCCGCCTGGAGTGCCCAGTGCCATCATGGCCCGCCCGTCCCGCAGCACGAGCGTCGGCGTGAGCGTCGTCCGCGGGCGTGCGCCGGGCCGCAGCGCCGACGGCGACTCGGGGTCGAGCCAGGTCATCTGCAGCCGGGTGCCGAGGCAGAACCCGAGTTCCGGCACGGTCGGCGAGGACTGCAGCCACCCACCGGAGGGAGTGACGGCGATGATGTTGCCCCAGCGGTCGACGACGTCGATGTGGCAGGTGTCGCCCCTCGTCACTCCGCCGGCCGACACCGTGGGCTCACCGGCGCCCGAGACGACATCCGGGTCGGTGCGCAGCGTCGGCCGGAAAGGCTCGCGACCGGCGAGCGACCCTGGCCGCCACTCGTGCGAGGCCTCCTCGCCGATGAGCTCGCGCCGCTGTCCCGCGAACGACGCCGAGAGCAGCTCCGCCACGGGCGCACCATCGCCCAGATGGGCGTCACGATCGGCGAGGGCCAGCTTCAGGGTCTCGAGGATCGTGTGGGCACCCGCCTCCGTACCGGGGTCGAGGTCTTCGTCGGCGAGCGGCTCCAGAATGCGCAGCGCTTCGAGCAGTGCGGGCCCCTGAGTCCATGCGCCGGCCTTCGCGACGACATGCCCGCGGAAGGGGGCGGTCACGGCATCCTCGTATCCCGCATCGAAGCCCGCGAAGTCGGCCGCGGTGATGACGCCGGCATGATCGGAGCCGGTGGAGTGCCGGTGCGGCTGGGCGAGGAAGTCGGATGCCGCGTGCGCGACGATCCCCGTCTTCCACTCGTGCCGCGCCGCATCGATGCGCGCGGCACGACCGATCGGCCCTTCGTCGCGCTCGTGGCGACCCGCATCGACCAGGGCCTCCAGGACGGCGGCGTAGGCGGTGTTGCGCATCATCGTGCCCGCTGCCGGCACGCGGCCGCCCGGCAGCCAGAGCGCCGCCGAGGTAGGCCAGTGGCCTCGGAACAGCTCCGCGACCTTCGCGATAGTGGCGGCGGTCGTCGCAAGAAGCGGCGCGCCATCGCGCGCGTAGCCGATCGCATAGGAGAGGACCTCGGCGAGCTCCATCGTGCCGTGATCGCGCAGGAGCAGCAGCCACGCATCGACGGCACCGGGGATCGCCGCGGCGAGCCCGCCGGCCCCGGGCACCAGGTCGAGCCCCTCGGCGCGGAAGTGCTCGATGGACGCCCCGGACGGTGCCGGACCCTGACCGACGAGGACGACGGGCACGCCGGGTGCACCGGCTGCGGCGAAGATGCCGACCAGATCGCCGCCGGGGCCGTTCAGGTGCGGCTCGACCACGTGCAGCACGAACCCGCCGGCGACGGCCGCGTCGAACGCATTGCCGCCGCGCTCGAGCACGGCCTGTGCCGCGGCCGTGGCGAGCCAGTGGGTCGACGCGGCCATGCCGAACGTGCCCTCCAACGTGGGGCGCGTCGTGAAAGCCGGGGGAGGCGTGAAGGTCACTGCGCCCCGAGACGAAGCATCCACTGCTCCACCTCGTCGGCTGTGCGCGGGATCGCCGCAGACAGGTTCTCGACACCGTCAGCCGTCACGAGCACGTCGTCCTCGATGCGCACGCCGATGCCGCGGAGCTCTTCCGGAACGGTCAGATCATCGACCTGGAAGTAGAGGCCCGGTTCGATCGTGAACACCATTCCCGGCTGGAGGATCCCGTCGTAGTACATCTCGCGACGGGCCTGCGCGCAGTCGTGCACGTCGATGCCCAGGTGGTGGCTGGTGCCATGCACCATGTAGCGCCGATGCTGCCCGCCGTGCTCGGCATCGAGCGCCTCCTCGGCGGTCACCGGAAGCATGCCCCACTCGGCGAGCCGGCTCGCGATCACGGTCATCGCCGCCTCGTGCACCGAGCGGAACGTCACACCCGGGCGAGCCGCTGCGAAGCCCGCGTCGGCGGCCTCGCGCACCGTCTCGTAGACCCGGCGCTGCACGTCGCTGAAGCGGCCGTTCACCGGGATCGTGCGCGTGATGTCGGCCGTGTACAGGCTGTCGACCTCGACGCCCGCGTCGATGAGGATGAGGTCGCCGGGCGTGACGACCCCGTCGTTGCGCGTCCAGTGCAGGAAGCAGGCGTGCGGTCCGGATGCCGCGATCGTGTCGTAGCCGACCGTGTTCCCGTCGCTGCGCGCCCGGCGGTGGAAGACGCCTTCGACGATGCGTTCGCCGCGCGGGTGCTCGAGCACGCTGGGCAGTTCGCGGATGATGTCGTCGAATCCATTCGCGGTCACCGCGACGGCGAGGCGCATCTGGTCGATCTCGTAGGCGTCCTTCACCAGTCGCAGCTCGGAAACGGCACGGGTCAGGTCGGGGTCGTCACCGACAACGAGATCGTGGTCACCGGCGGCGAAGTCGTCGATGTGCCTGGTCGCGAGCCCGAGGTCGCCGGCGACGCCGGGAAGGGCCGGCCGCGGGCCGATCCAGAACTCGCCGATCGAGGCATCCGCGTAGAACTCGCTCGTGGTGCGATCCGCGCGCTCGCGGAAATAGAGGGCCACGTCATGCCCGCCGCCCTGGCGCGGCTCGAAGACGAGCACCGAGCCGGGTTCTGCGTCGGAGGCCCAGCCGGTCAGGTGCGAGAACGCCGAGTGGGCGCGGAAGTGGTAGTCGGTGTCGTTGCTGCGCTGCTTCAGTGCGCCGGCGGGAATCACGAGTCGCTGTCCGGGGAAGGCGGCGGACAGCGCCGCGCGGCGGGCCGCCGCGAACGGCGCCTGCTCACGCTCCGGCGGTGCCGGATCGGGGCGCTCGGCCCAGCCGGTGGAGATCGTCTCGAGAAAGCCGTTGCCGTACGGCTGGCGCCGGTTGGTCGAGGTCGAAGGGCGGGCGGGGGTCTCGGCTGCGAGCGTGTCGTTTTCGCCTGTCGTGCTCATGGCTCCAGTCTCGCACTCCGAGCGCTCAGTGCGCCGGTTCCAGCTGCACGATGAGCGGGCGGTGGTCGCTGCCGGAGCCGTCGAGGGAGTGCAGCACGATGGATCCCGTCGCCTTCCAGGAATCTGATGTCATCACGTGGTCGATGGGTGCGCCGAGCAGGGCCGGGATGGCGGTCGTCCAAGTGCCGACCGAGCCGTTGCCGGTCTCCGTGGCGGCGTCGCGACAGCGGCCGAGCGTGCCGCCGTCGACGCCGAGGCGGGCCATGTGGTCGACGGTCGCATTGAAATCGCCGGAGAGGATCACATCGGCGTCGGCGCACTGATCGGCCAGCCACTGGAGGTCGGTGCGCCAGCGTTCCATGTAGTTCTGCCGCGGCGCCACCGCGTGGGCGGCGACCACGATCGGCCCACTGCCGTCGATGGGCATCGCGACGGCGCTGGGGACCGTGCTGGTGTTGCTGGAGCCATCGATCGAGGACTCGATGACGCTGTAATCGCCCAGGTCGGGGGAGATGAGCAGGGTGGTCGAACTGGCGTCCCACCCGTCTTCGCCGTACTCGGTGTGGTACGCCCACATCGGGTGCCCGAGGTCGCGCATCGCGATCGCCACCTGCTCGCCGGTCTCGATCGTGGTCTCGGGGAGGGTGACGATGTCGGCATCCATCGCCACGGCGATCTGCGCCACCTCCTGCGACGAGGTCGCCGTCCCGGCCGTGTTCCACGTCATCACGCGGATGCTGTCCTCGCTCTTCGCTGGGAGGCTTTCGCTGCCGATGCCGCGCGTGAGCAGGATCACGCCGTTCGCGCCGGCCGCGAGGAGCATCACCATGGCGATGGACATCGCGAACGCGCGCAACGGCCGGATGATCGCCACCAGCAGGGCGACGACAACGAAGGCGGCCATCGCGAGCATCATGAGCCCGCGGAACGACACGATCTGAGCGATCGGATATATGCGTTCCACGCGGAAGAAGGCGGGCCACGTCAGGACGGCTGCAGCGATCGCGCAGAGCACGGTCGTGAAGACTCCCAGCAGGCGAAACACGTCCGCGACTCTATTTCAGCACCCTGGGAGATCGCCGCCCCGCGGGGCCGTTCCCGGCTGTTTCCCGGCGCTAGTGTCGAGGAATGGCGGCGGCGCGAAGATTCCAGGGACCGAGCGACCTGCACCTGCATTCCGTGCACTCCGACGGAACCGAGTCCGCGGCCACCGTCATGGCCGCGGCGCACCGCCGGGGTCTGGGCACTGTCGCGCTCACCGATCACGACACGACCTCGGGGTGGGCCGAGGCCGCTGAGGCCGCGGCATCCCTCCACCTCACGCTGATTCCGGGGATGGAGATGTCCGCCAGGCACGAATGGCGTTCGGTGCACATCCTCGCGTACCTGTTCGATCCGGACGATGCCGGCCTGCGCGCGGAGTTGGATCGGATCCGCGGCGACCGCCGAGGCCGCGCGAAGCGGATCGTCGCCAACATCGGGCGCGACTATCCCCTGACTTGGCAGGACGTGGTCGCCCAGACCGGGGAAGACGCCACCGTCGGGCGGCCGCACATCGCCGATGCGCTGATCGCGCGCGGGATCGTGCGCGACCGCGGAGAGGCGTTCGACGGCATCCTGCATCCGAGCGAAGGCTATTACGAGGGCCACTACGCACCCGAGGTCGAAGCCGCCGTGCGGCTCATCGTGGCGGCGGGCGGGGTGCCGGTCATCGCCCACCCGAGCACGGCGGGCCGCGCCCGCATGATGCCGGTCTCGCTGCTCGAGCACCTCATCGGATTGGGGCTGGCGGGCTTCGAGATCGATCATCGCGAGAACACCGAAGCGGGCAAGGCGATCCTGCGACGGCTCGCGGCCGAGCATGACCTGATCGTGACCGGGTCGAGCGACTATCACGGACTCGGCAAGCCCAACCAGCCCGGCGAGAACACCACGAGCGACGAGATGGTCGCGCGGATCATCGCCCAGGGCACCGGAAGCGCCCCCGTCTATCCGTGATGCGCAACTCCACGTCGCTCGAGCGCCGCATCGATGCGGTCGCCCACATCCTGCTGCGCGACGCATCCGACCGTGGCGTGCGTGCCGGACTGGTGGAGTTCACGGTGTTCGGCCTCAAGCAGGCGTGGGCGTGCGTCTTCGGGGCGTCGCTTCTTGCGGTCATCGTCGCGGCGCGCCTCTGGTACCCCGACGACGCGGCCCTCGCCCGCAACGACTTCCTGACGATCGCGGCTGTCGCGATCCAGGTCGTCATGGTCGCAACCCGCCTGGAGACGGGCCGCGAGCTCTGGGTCATCGTGCTCTTCCACCTCACCGGCACCGTGATGGAGGTCTTTAAGACCGACGTCGGATCGTGGGCGTACGCGGCCGATGGCGTGCTGCGGATCGCGGCCGTGCCGCTGTTCAGTGGCTTCATGTACGCCGCCATCGGCTCCTACATGGTGCGGGTGTACCGGCTGTTCGACCTCGGGTTCACCCGCTACCCGCGGCGCTGGCTCACCGCTGTGGTGGCGGTCCTGATCTACGTGAACTTCTTCACCCACCACTACTGGTGGGACCTGCGCTGGGTGCTGCTGGGCGCCGTCGTGGTCGTGTGGCTGCCGACGGTGCAGTACGCGCGCGTCTGGCGCTCGGTGGTGCGGATGCCGCTGCTCGCGGCGTTCGCCGGAGTCGCGCTGTTCATCTACCTGGCGGAGAACATCGGAACGTGGGCGGGCGCGTGGGCATACCCCGACCAGGTCGAAGGATGGCACCCGGTCTCGATCAGCAAACTGGTGTCGTGGTTCCTGCTGATGATCATCTCGGTCGTGCTCGTGACCTGGGTGTACCCGCCACGTGCTCCCGACTATGCGGTGCCGGAGTCGCGCCGCGCCCGCCGCGCCGTGCGGCGCCGCGGGGCAGCGGACTGAGACGCGGTCAGGCGCCGGTGGCCGGAGCCGCCGCGCCGGAGCCGCGGCGACGTCGACGACGGCGCGTGGGGGCCGGCTTGCCGTCGTGGTGCTCCCTGCCCTGACCGTCGTGCGTGCCGCTGCCTTCCGCCGCGCGCTCAACGGCACCGTCGGTGTCGGTGCTCGCGGGGGCGGACTGCGGTGCGCTGCCGTCCTCGAAGGTCGACCCGACGCGGTCGGCACCCGTGCCGCGCGAGCGGCTGCGACGACGACGCGGTGTGCCATCGCCCTCGGGCGCGGCGGCCGCGGCGCTGGCCGGCTGGGTCCGCACGGTCTGGGTGCGCGGTGCCGTGGTGATCCGGCCCTTGGTGCCCGCGGGGATGTCGAGGTCGGTGAACAGGTGCGGGCTCGACGAGTAGGTCTCGACGGGCTCGGGCTGGCCGAACTCGAGCGCGCGGTTGATCAGCGCCCACTTGTGCAGGTCGTCCCAGTCGACGAAGGTGACCGCGATGCCGGTCTTGCCGGCGCGGCCGGTGCGACCCACGCGGTGCAGGTACGCCTTGTCGTCGTCCGGAATGGTGTGGTTGATCACGTGCGTCACGTCGTCGACGTCGATGCCGCGGGCCGCGACATCCGTGGCGATGAGGACATCGCGCTTGCCGGCCTTGAACGCGGCCATCGAGCGCTCGCGCGACTCCTGGCTCATGTCGCCGTGCACCGCGGCGGCGTTGAAGCCGCGATCGCCGAGCTCATCGACGAGCTTCTGCGCGGCGCGCTTGGTGCGGGTGAAGATCACGGCCTTGGTGCCGCCCTCGGCCTGCAGGATGCGGGCGATGACCTCGTCCTTGTCGAGCGAGTGCGCGCGGTAGACGAGGTGCTTGATGTTGGCCTGCGTGAGGCCCTCGTCGGGGTCGGTCGCACGGATGTGGATCGGGTTCGACATGAAGCGGCGCGCGAGCGCCACGATCGGGCCGGGCATGGTCGCCGAGAAAAGCTGCGTGTGCCGCACCGCCGGCACCTTCGAGAAGATCTTCTCGATGTCGGGCAGGAAGCCGAGGTCGAGCATCTTGTCGGCCTCGTCGAGCACGACCTCGGTCGCGTTCGAAAGGTCGAGCAGGCGCTGGTTGTTCAGGTCGATGAGCCGGCCGGGGGTGCCGACGACGATCTGCGCGCCGGCCTTGAGCTGCTCGATCTGGCCCTCGTAGGCCTTGCCGCCGTAGATCGCCACAACGCTGGTCGGGCGGTTGCGGGTCAGCATGTCGATGTCTTCGTACACCTGCACGCACAGCTCGCGAGTGGGAACGACGATGAGCGCCTTGACGCCGGGGCCCGGGTCGAAACCGAGACGCTGCACGACGGGGATGCCGAACCCGAAGGTCTTGCCCGTTCCGGTCTTGGCCTGGCCGATGATGTCCTGCCCGGGCAGCCCGAGCGGGATGGTCTGCTCCTGGATGGGGAACGCATCGATGATGCCCTTTTCAGCAAGGGTGTCGATGATGTCCTGGTCTACGCCGAGGTCGGCGAAGGTCGTCACGATTGAGAGCCTGTCCGGCGGCGAGATGACCGCCTGGTGAAGTGATCCACGCCTTTCACTCAGCCACAGGCGCGGGGTCCCGATCCGACGCCGGGACAGACCCAGGATACCGGGTGCGGCTGTGCGATCCCGGTTGCGCTCGTCTGCGCGTTGACGCAGGCCTAGGCTGGGCTCCGTGTTCGAGTGGCTGCGCCGTCCCCGTCGGGAGTCCCGCGCGCTCCGATTGCGCTCGCGCGACGAGGCGAGCGAGCACACCCGCGTCGACTTCGAAGAGCTCGCGCCGGGCGTCGACACGTTCCTCGGACAGGCCGCCTACCTGCAGATCGGGTTCTTCGAGACGCTCAGCGAACTCATCGCCTCCACACCCGAGCTCTCCAAGAAGGAGGCGCTCTCCCGGGCAGCCGGAGCGGCGCTGACCAAGCACGAAGAGCTGGTGGCGCTCATCCGGGAGCGCGGCGCCGATCCGACCGATCTCATGCTGCCCTTCCGCGAGCCGCTGGACGCTTTCCGCGCGGCGACCCACGGGGTGCGTCCGCAGGAGACGATGCTCTCGGTGCACATCACCGCCGGCATGCTGGATGACTTCTACCTCGCGCTGTCGGCGAGCTACGGCGACACCGGACGCCGCGTCGCGAAGATCCTCCAGGCCGACGACGACCGGGAAGCGGTCGTCGATCTGCTCGTCGAGACGATCGCGAGCGACCCCGAGTGGAAGTCGATGCTCGCCATGTGGGGGAGGCGCCTGGTCGGCGACACACTGCTGATCGCGCGCTCCGCGCTGCGCCCTGGGACCCTGCGGATCGCCGACGAGGAGAAGGTCGAGCCGGTGTTCACCGAGCTGATGGCGGCGCACTCGAAGCGGATGGACGCGATGGGTCTCGCGGCCTGAGCACACTCGATCCGGTACGGATCAGGCGAGGTGGAGGCGCTTGCGCTCCCGGTCGTCGTGGGCGAGCCGTGTCCGGCTGATGAGCGCCACGATCGGCCACGCGATCCAGGACACCACGAACGGCGAGAGCCACAGCCACACGCTGTCGGTGCCGATGCCGGCCCAGGTGAGGATCATCCAGACCAGACCCGCCGCGAAGGCTCCGATGATCGGAGCCAGCACGGGTCCGCGGGTCGCGCGCGCCTTCGCCAGGAAGTGCACGGCGAGCCCGATGGATGCGCCGACGACGAGCGCGATCAGGATCTGCACGGCGAGGGCCTAGGCGACGAAGCCGACGCGCCGCGCCTCTTCGGTGCCCAGCTCGATGTAGGCGAGGCCTGCCGTCGGAACGATGTACGAGTCGCCCTTGATGTCGTTGAAGGTGAGGTGGGTCGCGCCGGCGTCGAGCGCTGTCGAGATCGACTTCTTCAGGACGTCGGCAGACTCGGATGACTCAAAGTTGAGTTCGCGGCCAGAGTTCGTGATGCCGATGCGGATCTCCACGTGAGAGTGCCTTTCTGCGGTGCGGGGGCGGCGCCGGAGCGGCGCATGGCCACTCTACGTCACCTTCGAGGACCCCCGGCGGGCGGTCATCCGGTGTCGGAGAGTCGCGCTAGCGTGCTGGTCATGCATTCGGGCAAGGGCCCCGGCGCGGGCCCTGCGCTGGATGAGCGTCAGCGCGCCGTCGTCGAGCTCACGCCGATGGCGGCCGGTGTCGTGGTGGGCGCCCCCGGCACGGGCAAGACCACGACCCTCGTGCAGCGCGTCGCATCGCTCGTCGCCGGCGGCATGAGCCCCGACGCGATCGTCGTGCTGACGCCGTCACGGCAATCCGCCACGCTCCTGCGGGACCGGCTCGCACTGGCCGTCGATCGCGCGACCTCCGGCCCGCTGGCCCGCTCGGTGGCGTCCCTCGCCTTCCAGATCGTGCGCGCCTTCGAAGTGCACGCCCACCGCGAGCCGCCGCAGCTGCTCACCGGAGGCGACGAAGACCAGATCATCCAGGATCTGCTCGACGGCGATGCCGCAGACGAAGCGGTGGGCGGGGGGCGTGGGTGGCCGCCGTTCCTCGCCCCGGCGATCCGTGCGACCTCCGGCTTCCGCACCGAAGTGCGCACGTTCCTCGCCGAGTGCACGACGCTCGGGATCGATCCACGCCGGCTCGCCGAACTCGGCGCACAGCACGAGCTGGTGGCATGGCAGGCGATGGCGTCGTTCTTCGGCGAATACCTCGAGGTGCGCGCGCGGATGCGCGGCGCCCACCGCGACGCAGCCGGGCTGGTCCTCGAGGCCGGCCGCATCCTCCGATCGGCCCCGCCTGGCGCGGCGGCGCTCGGGGCGTTCGCCGGCGTCGCCGCCGTGCTGGTCGACGATGCGCAGGAGCTGACCCTCGGAGGTGTGGAGCTGCTCGAAGCGTGCGCGGCACGCGGGATCGCTGTGCTCGCCTTCGGCGATCCGGATGTCGGCTCCGGCGCCTTCCGCGGCGCGACGCCGGAGAACTTCGCCCGCGTGGCATCCGGGCTCGGCATCGCCGGCGTGCTGGTGCACGCGCATCGGGGCTCGGCCGCCCAGGGCGACCTGGTGCGCCAGATCACCCAGCGGATCGGTGCGAGCGGCGTCGTGCAGCACCGAGCGGCGCCGGTCGGAGTGGCCGCCGACGACTCGGTGCGCGCGTTCGCCCTGCGATCAAGGGCCGAGGAGTTCGACGCGATCGCCAGGCTCCTGCGGGAGCGGCACGTCCGTGATGGCGTGCCGTGGGCGCAGTGCGCGGTGATCGCCCACGACACCCGGCAGGTGTCGGCGCTCGAGACCGAGCTGACCGCGCGTGACGTCCCGGCCCGCGCCAGCGGGTCGGGACAGGCGCTCGGGGCCATCGCGCCGGTGCGCGACCTCCTGGGGCTCATCGAGCTGGCCGGGCGCGACGACGCCACCTGGAGCTGCGAAGAGGCGGCTGATGCGCTGCTCGGGGTGTGCGGGCGGCTCGACCCGGTCGAGCTCCGGCGTCTGCGATCGGCGCTGCGGCACCGCGAGCTCGCCGAGGGAGGCGACCGCGGGGGACGGGATCTGCTGCTTTCCGCGCTGCGCACACCGCTCGAGTTCGAACTCATCGATACACGCGAGGCGCGTCGCGCCGCCACCCTGGCGCACACGCTGACCGCCCTGCGCACCGAGCGGGCCCGCGGCGCCACGATCCACGAGCTGCTGTGGACGGCCTGGGAGCGGAGCCGCCTCGAGCGCGCCTGGAGTGAGCAGGCTCGCGCGCACGGGCCGATCGCGGCCCAGGCGAACCGCAATCTCGATGCCGTCGTCGCGCTCTTCCAGGCGGCGAAGCGCTACGTCGAGCGCGGGGTCGACGCGGATCCGGGCGCGTTCGTGCGCGGCATCCTCGACACCGCCGTCGCCGAAGACCGTCTCGACTCGCCGGTCCCCGATCAGGCGGTGCGCGTCCTCACCCCGGCGGGGGCGCTCGGACTCGAATTCGACACCGTGATCGTGGCCGGCGTCCAGGACGGCGTCTGGCCCAACACCCGCCTGCGGGGCAGTCTGCTGGACACCTGGCGACTGTCGGATGCCGCATCCCGCGACGCGGGCGACACGATGCCCCCCGGCATCCTGGATCGTCGCCGTTCGGCGATGCACGACGAGCTGAGGCTGTTCGTGCGTGCGCTGTCGCGCGCCAGACGCGAGCTGGTCGTCACCGCGGTCGACGACGACGACACCGGGCCGAGCGTGTTCTTCGAATTCCTGCCGGATGCGCTCCCCGCGACGCGCGCGATGGAGCATCCGCTGTCGCTGCGCGGGCTCGTCGCCCTCCACCGGCGCGCCTTGACGGACCCCGCCGCGCGCGGGCGTGGCAGGGCGGCGGGACAGCTCGCACTGCTGGCCGACGCCGGGGTCGCGGGCGCGGCGCCGGGGGAGTGGTACGGGATCGCGCCGCTGACTTCGACGGCGCCGCTGCGCGATCTGCACCAGGAGGACGTCCGCGTGTCTCCGTCGCGGCTGCACACCCTCGAGGAATGCGAGCTCAACTGGGTGATCGGCGACCTGGGCGGAGACCCCGGTGGCACCACCGCCGGCCTCGGGACGATCATCCACGCGGCTCTCGAGCATTCCGACGGATCCGACGAGGCGGCGCTGTGGGCCACCGTCGAGGCGCGCTGGGGCGAGCTGACCTTCGAGGCGCCCTGGCGCGAGCGTGCGGAGCTGACCCGGGCACGCGACCTCGTGCGACGGCTGCACCTGTACCTGCGTCGCTTCGAGGCCGCGGGCGGCGCCCTGGTGGAGGCGGAGCCGCACTTCGAAGTGGCGATCCCGCTCGGCGACGACGAGGCCTTCGAGCATGGGGCGATCCTCTCCGGCTACATCGACCGCGTGGAGCTCACGCCCGAGGGAGCGGTCGTGATCCTCGACCTGAAGACGGGCAAGAACGAGCCGCAGACCGACGCGCGGGTGCTCGACAACCCGCAGCTTTCCGCCTATCAGCTCGCGTTCGAATCCGGGGCGATCTCGGCCGCGGAGGGGCGTGCGTCCGGGGGAGCGAAGCTGCTCGTGCTGCGTCCCACCGCGCAGAAGACCGACTACGCTACGCCGTGGCAGCCGCCGTTCGACGACGAGCGTCGCGCCGCCTTCTTCGAGCGCATCCGCGACGCGGTCGGCGTGATGCGCGGCACGGCGTTCCGCGCACCATACGAGGAGCACTGCCGGGATGAGCACTCGTACGGCCTCTGCCGCATCCACACGGTCGCGGCGGTGAGCGCCTCGTGACCCTGTCCGCCGCGGCGATCGCCGCCGCCCTCGGGCAGTTCCCTCCTACGGTCGAGCAGACCGCGGTCATCGAAGCGCCCCTCGCGCCGGCCCTCGTCGTGGCGGGCGCGGGCAGCGGCAAGACCGAGACGATGGCAGGACGCGTCGTGTGGCTGGTCGCGAACGGGATCGTCCGCCGGGACGAGGTGCTGGGGCTCACCTTCACGCGCAAGGCCGCCGGTGAGCTTGCGGAGCGGATTCAGCGCCGCCTGCAGCGTCTCTCCGAGTTCGAGCGACGCGGCCTGGTCCCGCACCTCCCGGTGCTGCACGGAGCCGGCCGCCTCGAGGTGTTCGCCCGCATCGAGCGGGACGGCGACCAGGCGCAGCGCCTCGCCGCGCTGGACGCGCTCGCGACAGAAGTCGCCGCAGCGCCGCCCGCGGGGGAGGACGACTCTGACCGCCTGCTGCACCGCCCTGCCGTGTCGACCTACAACAGCTTCGCCGATCAGATCGTCCGTGAGCATGCGGTGCGGATCGGGCGGGATGCCGAGGCCGCGGTGCTGTCGGAGTCCGCGGCCTGGCTGCTCATGCGGCGGGTGGTCTTCGCCGCCGACGACCCCCGGCTGGAGACCCGCGGCGAGGCGCTGCGCAGCATCATCGACGCCGCGCTGCGGATCGCCCGCGACGGGGTCGACAACCTGATCGACTTCGATGCGCTGGCTGCGTTCCCCGAACGGTTCGCGGACGTGCTCGACCGGCCGTCGGACAGCAAGCGGGTCATCGTCTACAAGGATGTGTCGGATGCCGAGACCAACGTCTCGGCGCTGGCCCTGCTCGCGCGCCTCGCCGGCGAATACKCCGCGGCGAAGCGGCGTCGGGGCGTGCTCGACTATTCCGACCAGGTCGCCGGCGCCCTCGAGGTCGTGCGCAGCCACGACGCGGTCGCCGCCGAGCTGCGCGACCGGTTCCGCGTCGTGCTGCTCGACGAGTACCAGGACACCTCGGTGGCGCAGACCGATCTGCTCGCGGCGCTCTTCCGGGAGACCGCCGTCATGGCGGTGGGGGACCCGCATCAGGCGATCTACGGCTGGCGCGGCGCGAGCGCGGGCAACCTCGGCGGCTTCCCGGCGGCGTTCGCCACCGAGGCGACCTGCGCCCGGTTCGCGCTGCTGACGAGCTGGCGCAACAGCGCCTCCGTGCTCACAGCGGCCAATGCGGTGCTCGCCCCGCTCGCCGCATCGGCGCCCGTGACCGTCGATGCCCTGCGTCCACGACCCGGCGCCCCGGACGGTGCCGTCGAGTTCGCGTTCGACGCAGATCTCGACACAGAGGCGGATCACGTCGCGGAGTGGTTCGCCCGCATCCGCGCCGAGAGGCGCCGCCGCGGCGAGGCCACGACCGGAGCGATCCTCTTCCGCAGCAAGAAGCACATGGTGCGTTTCGGCGATGCCCTGGGACGCCGCGGCATCCCGCATCGCATCCTCGGCCTCGGGGGACTCCTGTCCACGCCGGAAGTGGTCGACGTGGTCAGCGCCCTGCGCGTGATCAGCGACCCCGCCGCCGGGTCATCGCTGATCCGGCTGCTCGCCGGGCCCCGCTGGGCGATCGGACTCGCGGATCTGCGGGTCCTGGCCCAGCTGGCGCGGCGTCTCGCCTCGCACGATGCCGCGCTGCAGCCGCTCGCCCCGGAGGTCGCAGAGCGCATTCGCGCGAGCGCGGGCGATGACCAGGGCTCGCTGGTGGATGCTCTCGACTTCGTGGTGCGCAGCAGAGCCGATCACTCCTGGCTCGCCGGCTTCACGCCCGAGGCGCGCGAGCGGCTGCGCGAGGCCGGCGCGGTGCTGGCCGGCCTTCGGCAGGCTGCCGGAATGCCGATCCCCGACCTCGTCCGCCTCATCGAGGTCGAGCTGCGTCTCGATGTCGAGCTGGCGGCGAACGAAGCGCGCGGACCAGCCCGAATCGCTTCAGCGCAGCTGCGGGCGTTCGTCGACGAACTGCATGCCTTCCTCGCCGCCGACGAAACCGGGGCCCTGTCGAGCCTGCTCGCGTGGCTGGATCACGCCGAACGCCTCGACGAGTTCGCGCCGCGCACCGAGCCGCCCGAAGACGATGTCGTGCAGCTCCTCACGATCCACGGCTCGAAGGGGCTGGAATGGGATGCCGTGGCGGTCGTGCGCCTCGTCAAGGACGAGCTGCCTTCAGCTGCCCGCGATACCCGCGGCTGGCTGGGGTTCGGGGTGCTCCCGTACTCCTTCCGGGGCGACGCGCGCTGGCTCCCCGAGCTCGCATGGGAACGCGCGGCGGCACCGACGCAGCAGGCGCTGAAGAACGCGATCGACGACTTCGTGGCGGCCAATCGCCGCCGGCAGCTCGATGAGGACCGCCGACTCGCCTACGTCGCCGTCACCCGTGCGCGCGACCACCTGCTGCTCAGCGGCTCTTCGTGGTCCGGTGCCAAGCGCCCGCGGGAGCGCAGCGTCTTCTTCGCCGAGATCGCCGAGGCGTCCGGTCATCCGCTGCCGGATGACGACCACGGCGAGAATCCCTACCTGGGCGAGCGCCGGATCCTCGAGTGGCCGCTCGACCCGCTCGGCGCGCGCCGCGAAGCGGTGCAGCGCGCAGCACTGGCCGTCACCGAATCGCAGGCCGCGACCCGGCAGGCGCCCGACCCCGAGCTGGAACTCCTGCTCGCCGAACGGGCCGAGCGCCGCTCGCCGGTGGCGGGTGGCGCCCCGGCACGCATCCCGGCCTCGCAGTACAAGTCGTTCGTCACCGACTACGCCGGGACGGTGGCGCGCATCGCCCGCCCGCTCCCGGAGCGTCCCTACCGTCAGACCCGGCTGGGCACGCTGTTCCACGCCTGGGTCGAGTCCCGCGCCGAGCGACCCGGACTGGGCGCATCGCTCGACGACGCGCTGTGGGACGGCGACGACGACGCGTCCGGGACCGAGGCATCCGTGCAAGACGAAGAAGCCCTCGACGACCTGCGCCGGCGCTTCCTCGCCTCCGAGTGGGCGGACCTCCAGCCGCTCGAAGTCGAGACCGAGATCGACTTCACCGAGACCTCGCTCGACGGCTCGGCGCACATCGTGATCTGCAAGCTCGACGCCGTCTATCGACGCGCCGATCATGGCGGACGCATCGAGATCGTCGACTGGAAGACCGGCGCCCCGCCACGCGACGAGACCGAGCGCGGACAGCGGATGCTGCAGCTCGAGCTGTACCGGCGGGCGTACCACGAGAAGCACGCGGTGCCCCTCGAGCAGATCGACGTCGCGCTCTACTACGTTGCCCACGACCTGGTGCTGCGGGGCTGAGCGCCCCCAGCGTCAGGCCGAGTCGGTCCAGCGTCGCAGCGCCGCGTCGGCGGAGCGCTGCGCATCGGCCTCGACGTCGTCCGACTCGAGCGCGGAGAGATCGCCGATGATCGGCGCCGTCGGGTGTTCGGCTGCAGCTTCGCGCGCGACGAATGCCCGGATGTCGATCGGAGCGGTCGACGTGTCGTCGTGGGCAGGGCGGCTGGCCGCGGCATCCGCCTGTTCCTGCGCGTCGTCCAGGTTCACCCAGAGCGACAGCTCCTCTGGGTCGTACGCGTCGGTCTGCATCGACGTGTCGGAGGCGGGTGGCGCCGACTCCGGCGTCCGTCCAAGCACAGCGATCGCGTGGTCGAGTCCGAGGGCGTCGTCCGGCACGAGTTCATCGCCGCCCACACCCTCCGCCAGCGCCTCCAGGAGCCCGACGGCGTCTTCGACGATCTCGGGGCGCGCGGCCTCGTGCCCGTGCACGAGCCACTTCGCGAACTCGAGCTCGGCGTACAGCCGGGCACGCTCGCGCAGCAGCCCGTCCGGCGCCCGGACGGTCCGCGCCGCGTAGGCGGAGTAGACGTCTTCGGCGGCGGTCGGCGCTGCCGCGAGCCACTGCAGATCCGTCGCAGGATCGCCGACCTGCAGGCCGTGCCACTCGAGCAGACCGGTCACCGTCGGTCGTCCGTCGATGTCTTCGAACAGGAACGACGCGGCCCCTGCTCCGCCGAGCACGACGGCGGACTCGAAGCGCCACAGCACATCGGCGGCGATGGCGCGACGCCACCGCGCGATGAGTGCCGCAGGCGCCGCGTGGGTCGCCTCCGCGCGGTCGATCAGCCGGTCGGCGTCATCGCGGATCTGCTGCGGGGTGCGCACCGGCAGGCCCTCGGTCCGGACGATCGACAGCGGAAGCGCGTGCAGCGCGGCGAGGGCTTCGCCCACTGACGTCGCGGCCCCGAGGCCGGGGGTGAGGTGCGCGGCGTCGACGCGGTATCCGGGCAGGAAGTCGACGACGACGACCCGCGCATCGCCGAGGCCCGCCTCGCCGAGGAGCTCAGGCGCGCGGAAAGGGAGGAGGCCTCGCACGCCGGGGGTCAGCGCGCGCAGCGCGCGGACCTCCGCGGCGAGTTCGCCGGCGGCTTCCGGCGCCGCCGGCGCCCGGACGACGACCCGGCGGCCATCGTCGAGATCGGCCACCGCCGAGTCGTAGCGACCGGTCAGACCCTCGGTCAGGAGACCCGCCCCGATGACGCCGACCCGAGGCAGAGCTGACGTCACGGACGCGGCTAGAGTGAAGGGAGAGCGTGCCATGTGCCCAGGGTAGGTCGGGCACGCCCGCCCATCCCCGCGCCACGCCCGGCACGTCGACCACGGTTCGTCGGTTCGTGCAGAGAGGTCTTCGATGACGTCGCCCGACGGCCTGCTGCCGCCCCTCGCCGGCTCCGGCTTCGACCGGGCGGCCGAAGACCGCACCGTCGAGGGTCTGCTCGACACGCTGCGCGCGGATGCCGCGACCAGGGTGCTCGTCGTCCACGGCGACGCAGCCCCCCTCCAAGCCCCCGACACGCTGCATTACGTGGCACCCGCGGACGCGCCAGGCGACGCAGAGTGGGCGTTCCTCGGCCGACGGCCGGACGGCACCGCCGTCCTCGCAGCCATCACGGCGCACCGACCGGAGGGCGACCCGTTCGCGGCCCCCGCCGGCTGGGCGAGCCTGCGCACCGTCGGGGGGGACCTTGCCGCCGCCGACGCCGGAGCTTTCGTCGAGGCGCTGAGCCTGGGCCGGTGGCTCCTGGAAGCACCGCACTGTCCCGCGTGCGGCGCACTCACCGAGGTGCGCCAGGCCGGGTGGGCACGGCACTGCCCGGTCTGCGGGCGCGAGCACTTTCCCCGCACCGATCCGGCTGTCATCGTCGCGATCACGAGCGCGCACGACCCGGACCTGCTGCTGCTGGGCTCCAACGCCCTGTGGGACGCCAATCGCTTCTCATGCTTCGCCGGCTTCGTCGAGGCGGGGGAGTCGCTCGAGGCCGCGGTCCTGCGCGAAGTGCGCGAAGAGGCCGGCGTCGACGTCCGCGACATCCGCTACCGCGGCTCGCAGGCCTGGCCGTATCCGCGTTCCCTCATGCTCGGCTTCCTGGCCACGAGCGCCGCGGACGATGAGGCCAGGGCGGACGGCGAGGAGATCATCGCCGTCCGGTGGTTCCACCGCGATGAGATCGGCGCCGCGCTCGCGGGGCAGAGTGAGCACCTGCTGCCCGGACGCGCGTCGATCGCGCATCGCCTGATCGCCGACTGGCACGCGGACACGCCGTGAGCACGGACGCGCTCGACGGCCTCGACGAGCGGCAGCGCGAGGCGGCGACCACGCTCCGCGGTCCGGTCGCGGTGCTCGCCGGAGCCGGCACCGGAAAGACCCGGGTCATCACGCGCCGCATCGCCCACGGGATCGAGACCGGGGCCTTCTCACCTGGTCGCGTCATGGCGGTGACCTTCACCTCGAAGGCGGCCGGCGAGATGCGGATGCGACTCCGCGGCCTCGGGGTCGACGGCGTCTCGGCGCGCACCTTCCACTCCGCGGCGCTCGCACAGCTCAACTTCTTCTGGCCCACGCTCGCCGGCGACTCGGTGCCGAGCATCGTCGACAACAAGGTGAAGGTGCTCGCGCACGCCGCCGACAGCCTGGGGATCGACCCGGATGTCGCGACCCTGCGCGACGTCGCAGGCGAGATCGAGTGGCGCAAAGTCACGCTGCGGAGCATCGAGGCCTACGCGCTGGCCCGCCCTGGCGGGGTCGGGCGCCTCGAGCTCTCCCGCGTTGTCGAGCTGCAGCGGGCGTACGAGAAGCTCAAGGACGAGCGCCGCCAGCTCGACTTCGAGGACGTCCTGCTCGCCTGTGCAGGCATGCTCGAAGCCGAGCCGCACATCGCCAAGGCGGTGCACGAGCAGTACCGCCACTTCACCGTGGACGAGTTCCAGGACGTTTCCCCCCTCCAGTACCGGCTGCTCGAACTGTGGCTCGGCGATCGCAGCGATCTGTGCGTGGTGGGCGATGCGAGCCAGACCGTCTACTCGTTCGCCGGGGCGGACGCGCGGTTCCTGCTGGACTTCGAAACCAGGCATCCGGGCGCCACACTCGTGCGGCTGGAGAGCAATCATCGATCGGATGCCGCGATCCTCGCGGTCGCGAATGCGCTCATGCGGGATCGGCCCGGCGCGCTCGTCCTGCGCTCGCCGGCACCGGCGAGCGGCGACATCCCGACGGTGGCGGCCTACCCCGATGAGCAGGCCGAGGCCCAGGGAGTGGCCGCGCAGATCGCCGCTGCGATCGCGAAGGGTGTCGATCAGCGTCGGATCGCCATCCTCTACCGCGCGCACTCCCAATCCGCKGAGCTGCTGAAGGCGCTTGCCGACGCCGGGATCGCGGCCACCGTGCTCGGCGGTCGCCGGTTCTTCGAAATCCCCGAGGTGCGCCAGGCCGTCATGGCGCTGCGCGGTGCGTCGGTCGCGCCGATGGAGAGCGGATTCCTCGACACCGTGCGCGACGTGCTCCGCTCGCTCGGGCTGACCAACGATCCGCCGCAGGCGGGCGGCGCTCTGCGCGACGCCTGGGAGGCGCGATCGGCCGTCCTGCGGCTGGCTCACGAGGCGCCCGAGGGGGCGACCCTGCGCACGTTCACCGACGATCTGGTCGCCCGGGCGAAGGCCCAGGACGAACCGGGTCTCCGCACGGTCACTCTGGCCACCCTGCACGCGGCCAAGGGTCTGGAATGGGATCACGTGCACCTGATCGGCCTGGCCGAAGGACTCCTGCCGATCGCCTACGCGAAGACCTTCGAGGAGATCGACGAGGAGCGGCGTCTCGCCTACGTGGGGATCACGCGGGCTGCGCAAACGCTGTCGCTGTCGTGGTCCAGCGGATCTCGGGGACGGGTGCCGTCCCGGTTCCTCCGAGAGATCGGCAGCGGCACGCTGCGTGCGGCCGATGCGTCCGCGTCGTCTGCCCGCCGGAGGGGACGCGCAGGGTCACCGACCGCACCATCTGACGCCCAGGCCGACGCTCCGCGTCGCTGAGCATCCGGGCCGCGGTGAGGCCCGCTTCCCACATCGTGGCGAGACCGACAGTCGGCGCGGTCCGGCCGAGCAGCTGCGCGGCGAGCTGCGGCCACGCCGGGTCTGCCTCGCAGCGGTGCGCCGCCACGCAGGCGAGGCACGCGGTGCGCCCCGGGCGCACGAAGGGACCGATCTCGACCCGTGTGCCGGTGAACACGATCGGCAGGTGCGGGATGTCGCGGCCCATCAGCATCGCGGCTCGACGCGGTTCGACGAGGTGGTGCGCGAGCATGATCACCGGCGGGTGCGTCTCGTCCTCGTCCGAGATCGCCGATGCGCCGGTGAGGACCTCGAAACCGGCCGCCTCGAACGACTCGCCGACGGCGTCCAGTGCCGGCCGCGCCGGGCGGTCAGGCGGCTGCAGGATCACGCGCGGCGCCCGGGACGCGGCCGGGGTCGCCATCGCGCGTGCGATGCCGCGCACGAACTCGCCGGCCGCCCCGGCCGGCGCACCCAATGCTGCGGCGATCGGCTCGAGCGCGGCATCCGGGATTCCACCCTCGAGCTCGCTCAGGAGCCGTTCCTGCCACACCGCCACCGAGGTGACGATGGCGACCGGGTCGGCGCCGAACTGCACGGTCGTCTCATCGCGCCAGAGCGGCGGGTACGCAGGATCGAGTCGGAGCATGCGCCGATCATCACCCGCCGGGGCGTCGGCGACCGGCCTCTCCACAGAATCCCCACCTCGCGCCCCAGCGGGGCACGAGGTGGGGAGGAGAGGCTGTGATCAGACCGGGCGAGGCTCGTCGGGCGTGTCGTCTTCCGCTGCGGGCGCGTCGCCGGACTCGCTCGCGAGCAGCTGCTCCAGAGCATCGTCGAACGCGTCGCGCGCCGGCTCCTCGCCGCGAGCACGGGCTTCCAGGCGGGCGACCAGCGCCGCGGGGTCGTCGATGTCCTCGGCGGTGGGCATCAGGTCGGGGTAGTCCCACAGCGAGTCGCGGGCAGCGACGCCCACGGCATCCGTGACCGCCCGCCACATGGCGGCCGCCTCGCGCATGCGCCGAGGACGCAGCTCCAGTCCGACGAGCGAACCGAGCGCCTGCTCGGCCGGACCGCCGACGGCGCGCCGGCGGCGCACCGCTTCGGCGACCCGCTCCGCAGAGGGCAGGCGTGACGTGGCGGACGTCGTGACGACATCCACCCACCCCTCGATCGTGGCGAGCAGGTTCTCGAGCCGGGTCAGGGCAGCCGTCTGCGCCTCCGACCGCTCGGGCAGCAGGGCGCCGCTCTCGAGTGCGCTGCGCAGCTCTTCGGGGTTGGACGGGTCGAACCGCGACGCGAGCTCCTCGAGGGCGTTCGTGTCGACGTGGACTCCCCGGGCGAAGTCGGTCACCTGCGAGATGACATGCAGGCGCAGCCAGCGGGCGTGGCGGAAGAGCCGGGCGTGGGCCATCTCGCGCGTCGCGATGTACAGCGCGAGCTGATCCTCGGGGATCTCGAGGTCGCGGCCGAAGTCGGCGAAGTTCTGCGGCAGGATGGCGGCTTCGCCGTCGGGCATGATCGGGATGCCGACATCGCCGCCGCTCAGCACCTCCTTGGAGAGCGTGCCGACGACCTGCCCCAGCTGGGTGGCGAACAGCGAACCGCCGACTGTGCGCATGAGGCGCCCCGCACCTTGAACGAGATTCTGCATGTCGTCCGGGGCCTGATCGCTGAGCGCCGCGGTGAGCGCGTCGGCGATGCTGGTGGCGACGGGCTCGGCGAGCTCCTGCCACACCGGCAGGGTGGCCTCGACCCAGGCGCCGCGCGTGAGGGTGCGCGGCGGGGTCGGCAGCTCGGAGATCGCGGTGGCCTCGCTCAGCCAGAGCGTCGCGAGCGCAAACGCCTGGTCGAGATCCGTGCGCTGCCCGTCGGTGACGCCGAGGCCCTCCTGATTGGCGATGTGCAGCGCCTGCCGCTCGGCCATCTCCCATGAGATCGTGCCGTCGCCTTCGAAGGCGCCCTGCAGATGCCGCATGACGGTCTCCATCATCGCGGGATCGATGCCGAGCCCGGTCAGCCGGGCGAGCTGTTCCGCGTCGATGTTCGAACCGTCGCCGCCGAAGAGCTGGCGAATCAGCTCCTGGAACTCTTCTTCAGGGCTGCTCTCGTCGTCTGCCACTTCAGCCGCCTTTCAGGCTCGTCGGGACCTTGCGTTCTACGCTAGTCCCACGCGTCTTCGCGTCCCCTGGGTTCGGCCTCGCACGTGTACGCCGGTCGCGAACGACAGGCGAATCCCCAGGCAAAGGAAAGGTCCTCCGTGGCGCTGTTCGATGAGAACGTCACCGTCACGCCTTCGCGGCGCCGCGGCATGAGCCGACGCACCCTCGTGGGCGTGTGGTCCCTCTCGATCGCCATGGTGGTGCTGTTCGCCCTCACCGTGCTGCCCACGTCCTACGTGATCCAGCGTCCCGGACCCGTCTACAACACGCTCGGCACCGCCGAGTCCACCGATGGCGAGCAGGTTCCGCTGATCTCGGTGGACGGGGCGACGACCTACCCCACCGAGGGAGCCCTCGACCTGCTCACGGTGCAGGTCGTCGGCAATCGCGAGCGGACGCCTTCGTGGCTCGAGCTCGCGACGGCCTGGTTCGATCCGAGCCGTGCCGTGCTTCCCATCGACGCGGTCTTCCCGGAGGGACAGTCCACGCAGGAGCGCAGCCAGGAGAGCTCCGCGCTGATGGTCGACTCGCAGAAGGAGGCGACCGCAGCCGCCCTCACCGAGCTCGGCTACGACGTTTCGCCGCACCTGTCGGTCAACTCGCTGACCGAGGGATCGGCCGCGAAGGGCATCCTGGAGGAGGGCGATGTCATCGTCTCCGCCAACGGCAGCACGGTGGCCGACGCCGAAGCGCTCCGTGAGATCGTCAACGCCGGCGACGGCGCGCCGATCGAGGTCGCGATCGAGCGCGACGGCGAGCCGCAGACAGTCAGCATCACCCCGCTGCAGACCGACGTGGACGGGAAGACCGTCTGGCTCATGGGAATCACCCTGCTGAGCGACTTCGACTTCCCGATCGATGTGACCATCCAGCTCAACAATGTCGGCGGTCCCAGCGCCGGGATGATGTTCGCGCTCGGGATCATCGACACCCTCACGCCCGGCAATCTCAACGGCGGCGAGAAGGTCGCCGGCACGGGCACGATCTCCGCCGACGGCACGGTCGGTCCGATCGGCGGCATCCGCCAGAAGCTCTGGGGCGCCAAAGACGCCGGTGCGGACTGGTTCCTCGCCCCCGAGTCGAACTGCGATGAGGTGGCCGGCCATGTGCCCGACGGCCTCAGAGTTTTCGCGGTCGAGGACCTCGACGACTCCCTTGCGGTGCTCGACGCGATCAGCGAAGGCGGCGACCTCGACGCGCTGCCGACGTGCAGCACCGGCGGATCCTAGGATTTCGCCCAGCGCGGACTCAGCGTCGCCTCTGGAACGCGCGCCTAGGATGAGAGCGTGACCACGACGTCAGCGCCGAATTCGGCCACACCCTCCCGATCCCGCAGAGTCATTGCGATCAGTCTGGCGATCATCGCCGTGCTGGTGGTGGCTTTCTTCGTCTTCGCCAATCTGTACGCCGATTGGCTCTGGTACGCCCAGCTCGGATTCCAGTCGGTGCTGGCGACCCAATGGCTCGCCCGGCTCGTGATGTTCGCGATCGGATTCCTCGGCATGGCGGTGCCGGTCTGGCTCGCCATCCAGCTCGCCTACCGGCTGCGTCCGGTGTACGCCCGGCTGAGCTCGCAGCTCGACCGCTATCAGGAGGTCGTGGAGCCGCTGCGGCGGCTCGGGATGTGGGGCATCCCCGTGTTCTTCGGCTTCTTCGCCGGGTTCGCCGCGTCGGCGCAGTGGGAGACGACCTGGCTCTGGTTCAACGGCGTCGCCACGACAGCCAAGGATCCGCAGTTCGGACTCGACACCGGGTTCTACCTGTTTGCCATGCCGTTCTACAGCGCCCTGCTCGGGTTCCTCTCCGCGGTGCTTCTGGTCTGCCTGCTCATGACGGGTGTCGTCTCGTACCTGTACGGCTCGATGCGCGTGGGTCAGCGCGAACTGCGGATCTCGAAAGCCGCCCGCATCCAGCTCGCCGTGATCTCGGGCCTCTACCTCCTGGTGCAGGCGGCGAGCCTTTGGCTCGATCGTTACAAGACGCTCGTCGAGCCGGGGGATCGCATCGTCGGGCCGGGCTACGTCGGCACGCACGCCGTCATTCCGGGCCTCGCCATTCTGGCGATCATCGGGGTCATCGTCGCCGTGCTCTTCTTCATCACCGCGATCATCGGCCGGTGGCGCTACCCCCTGATCGCCACGGCGCTCCTCCTCGTCTCGGCGATCGTGCTCGGAGTCGGGTACCCCTGGGTGCTCAACACCTTCCAGGTGCGCCCGAACCAGCTGGCGCTCGAATCCGATTACTACCAGCGCAACATCAACATGACCCAGACGGCCTACGGCATCGACGGTCTCGAGAAGAGCGACTTCACTGCGGCGACGGATGCCGCTGCCGGCCAGCTGCGCGCGGATGCCGCCACCACAGCCCAGATCCGCATCATGGACCCGGCCATCATCAGCCCCACGGTCCGTCAGCTCGAGCAGTACCGCTCGTACTACCAGTTCCATGATCCGCTCGACGTCGACCGCTACAACGTCGACGGCGTGTCGCAGGACACCGTCGTGTCGGTGCGCGAACTGAACATCGACCAGCTCGGGAACGCGGCATCCTGGCAGAACACCTCCCTCGTCTACACGCACGGCTACGGACTGGTCGTCGCGAAGGGCAACGCCCGCACCGTGGACGGAAACCCGGAGTTCATCGAGCGCGGAATCCCGGCCACCGGCTTCCTCTCCGACCAGGAGAACTTCGAGCCTCGGGTGTACTTCGGTGAGGAATCGCCGACCTACTCGATCGTCGGCGCACCCAAGACCACCGCTCCGATCGAGCTGGACTACCCCTCCGGCGGAGACGAGGGGAACGAGACGAAGACCACGTTCACCGGGAACGGCGGGCCAAGCGTGGGAAGCGTGTTCAACCGCCTCATCTACGCGCTGAAGTTCCAGTCTGAGCAGATCCTCTTCTCGGATTACGTCAACGAGGATTCGCAGATCCTGTACGACCGCAACCCGCTGGACCGGGTCGCGAAGGTCGCGCCCTACCTGCAGCTCGACAACGACCCGTACCCGAGCGTGGTCGACGGCCGGATCGTCTGGATCGTCGACGGCTACACCACCAGTGCGACCTACCCGTATGCGACCACGGTGAGCCTGCAGCAGGCGATCACCGATTCGAACAACCAGGCGCCGCGGGTCGCGCTCGACACCATCAACTACATCCGCAACTCCGTGAAGGCGACGGTCGACGCGTACGACGGCTCGGTCAAGCTCTACGCCTGGGATGACACCGACCCGCTGCTGCAGGCCTGGCAGAAGGTCTACCCGACGACGGTCAAGCCGATCTCCGACATGTCGGCCGAGCTCATCAGCCACGTGCGGTACCCCACCGATCTGTTCAAGGTGCAGCGGTACACCCTGGGGATCTACCACGTCGACGACGCGCAGTCGTTCTACCAGCGCGACAACGCGTGGGCGACGCCGAACGACCCGCAGAACAACACCCGCCTGCAGCCGCCCTACTACCTGACGATGCAGATGCCCGGTCAAGAGGCTCCGACCTATTCGATGTTCACGAGCTTCATCCCATCCTCGGAGGGGGAGAACACCCGCAACGTCCTGATGGGCTATCTCGCCGTGGACTCGAACGCGGGCGACGAAGCGGGCGTGAAGAGCAAGGACTACGGCCGATTGCGCATGCTCGAGATCGACGCGCAGACGCCGGTTCCGGGCCCGGGCCAGGTGCAGAACACCTTCGACGCCGATCCACAGGTGTCGGCGTTCATCAACATCCTCCGCCAGGGCCAGTCGGATGTGCTGAACGGCAACCTACTGACCCTTCCCGTCGGCGGCGGACTGCTGTACGTGCAGCCGGTGTTCGTGCAGTCCTCCGGCGCCACGAAGCTGCCGACCCTGCAGAAGGTGCTCGTGTCGTTCGGCAACGCGGTGGCATTCGAGGACACGCTCAGTCAGGCCCTCGACTCGCTCTTCGGTGGCGATTCAGGCGCCGACGCGGGCGACACCGGAGTCACCCCGACTCCGCTCCCGAGTGGCGAGGCTACGCCGGAGCCGTCGCCCTCGCCGTCGGAGCCAGGTGAGTCCGGGGCGCCCACCGACGAGTACCAGACCACCCTCCTGGAGGCGCAGCGGGCATTGCTCGACCGCGAGACGGCCCTCCAGAACGGAAACTGGACGGCCTACGGCGAGGCCGACGCGCGTCTGACGGCTGCGGTCGAGAAGCTCATCGAGCTCGGCGGCTGATCCCCGCTCCTGCTCATCCGGTGCGCAGCGCGTACCAGATGAGCAGGAGCGTGACGCCGAATCCGGCGATCTGGTTGATCCACAGGAAGCGCCGCCAGCCGGCGGTCGCGGCATCCGCCGTCTCGTCGGTGATGTTCCGGAACGGCCATACAGCCGCGAGGTACGGCAGGACGAGCAGAGCGGCCAGCGGCCCGGGCCATGCGCTGCCAAGTGTCATGGCCCCTGCGGCCGCGTAGCAGGCGAGCGCGAAGCGCACGGTCCAGCGCGCACCGCGCGCCGTCGCGATCGATCCGATGCCCGCTTCACGGTCGGCGACGACATCCTGCACGGCGCCGAAGGCGTGGGAGGCGACGCCCCACAGCGCGAACGCGCCGATGAGGGCCAGCAGCTGCCACGTCCACGTCGCACCCGCCAGCACGAGACCGTACACGGCGGGGGAGAAGAAGTGGATGCTCGAGGTCGCCGAATCCGCGAAGGGCACCTCTTTGAGCCGCAGCGGCGGGGCGCTGTAGAACACGACGAAGAAGAGGCTCGCGGCGAGCACCAGCCAGGAGGCGGGCGTACCCACCAGCAGCAGGTAGACGAGGAAGGGCGCGCAGCTGAGCCCGGCTGCCCAGAGGGTCGGGCGATGCATCCGAGGAGTGAGCACAGCGCCCTGCGCACCGCCCTTGCGCGGATTGCGCAGATCCGACTCATAGTCGAAGACGTCGTTGATCCCGTACATCGCGAGGTTGTACGGAATGAGGAAGAAGACGGTGCCCACCACGAGGGTGAGGTCCACCTGCCTGGTGGTCAGGAGGTACGCGGCGGCGAAGGGGTAGGCCGTGTTGATCCAGCTGACCGGGCGCGACGCGACGAGCAGCCGCCGGCCCACTTCCCCGGCGCCGAGCCGCTCCACCTCCGCGGGACTCACGCTCGCACCTTCGTGCGGGCAGGCAGGAGGGTGTAGACCGCCGGCACGAGGAACGCGGCACACAGCGGGTACGCGAAGTCCTCGAGCGGCGCCAGTCCGATGCGCAGGCCGCTCAGGTGCTGGGCGGGATACGTGAAGAGGCCGAGCGCGATCATGATGTTGTCGAAGACGGCGGTGAGCGCGGCGAGCACCACGAAGGATACGACGGATGCCGCCATCCGTCGTCCGAAGCGCGGTCTCCGGACGGTCGTCACGGTGATCACCGCGGTGGCGATCAGAAAGGGCAGGGTCAGAAGGGCGTACCTCACAGAGCACCCGCGTCCTGCGTGTCGCCGCGGCCCAGCACCCGCACTGCGCCGGCCCACACGACGAGGGCGAGGTAGCTGAGGAACGCCAGGAAGAGGGGCTCCTCGAGTGGCAGCTGCGGCGCCAGATCGACGCCGATCAGCAGCGCGCTGTCGCCTTTCACGAAGACCCCCGCCGCGATGCCGAGCGCATCCCACACCAGGAAGAACGCGGTGCCGATGCCGACCGCCGCCAAGGTCCGGCCGGGAGCGATCGGGAGGGCGAGGCGCAGCCGCCAGTCCACGAGGACGACGCCGGTCACGGAGAGCGCGAGAACGAGCAGATATAGGCCGGGCATGTCACGCCCGCGCCGCGACGGGTTCGGGAAGGGGGCCGGGCGTCGCCACACCGCGCAGGCGCTTGATGACCAGCTCGGCCGAGATGAGGCACATCGGCAGTCCGACGCCGGGCAGCGTCGAGGCGCCCGCGTACAGCAGCCCCTGCACCTTCTTCGAGGCGCCATGCGGCCGGAACATCGCACTCTGCCGGAGCGTGTGGGCGAGGCCGAGCGCGTTCCCGCGCCAGGAGTGGAAATCCGCGGCGAAGTCGCCCGGCGCGATGGTGCGGCGCAGCACGACTCGGTCCGCAAGGTCCGGGATCCCGCACCAGTCGGCGAGCTGGGCGATCACGGCATCCGCCGCGTCCTCGACAGGCGCGTCGCCACGCCGTCCGACGCCGCCCCGGCCGAGCGCGGGATCGGCGGGCACGGGCACCAGKACGAAGAGGTTCTCGAAGCCGTCTGGGGCGACGGTCGGGTCGGTGGCACTCGGTCGGCAGACATAGAGCGATGCGGGATCGGGGATGCCTGGATTCGCGCCGAAGATCCGGTCGAAGTTCGCCTTCCAGTCGCGGGTGAACAGCAGCGTGTGATGCGCGAGTTCGGGCAGCGTGCCGCGCACGCCGAGCATCACGAGGAGCGCCCCGGGGCTGGGCGTCTTGCGTCGCCACCACCGCTCCGGAAAGGTGCGCAGCTGTGCGGGCAGCAGCTGCGTCTCGGTGTGGTGCAGATCGGCGGTGGACACCACCAGGTCCGCGGGGAACGTGCGACCGTCACGGAGACGGATGCCGCGGGCCGAGGCATCCGTCGTCTCGATCTGCGCGACCTCGGCACCGGTGAAGATCCGCACTCCGCGGCTGCGCGCGAGGCGCTCGACGGCGCGGATCACTTCGGTCAGCCCACCGCGGGGGTAGAGGACTCCCTCGTCGAGGTCGAGATGACTCATCAGGTGGTACAGGCTCGGCACGCGGTACGGGGAGGCGCCGAGGAAGACCGCCGGGTAGCCGAGGATCTGGCGCAGCCGCGGATCGGCGAACCGACGTTCGATGTGCGCCGAGAGCGTGCGGGTGAGGAGCGGCGCGAGCTGGGGGAGGCGACGCAGGAGCGCCGGATCGCGCAATCCTGTCGTCGTGGCGTACGTGTCGTAGAGGAAGCGCGACACGGCCAGCCGATACGCGTCGCCGGCGGAGTCGAGGTAGCGCTCCAGCTTCGGCCCGGCACCGGACTCGACGGCGTCGAACAGGGCGGTCGCGGCACCGCGACCGGACACGACGTCGAGGGGATCGGCGGCGCCCTCGCTGTAGACGCGGTACGCCGGGACGAGCGGGACCAGGTCGAGCTCGGCGTCGGCTGTGGTGCCGAGCAGCCGGAAGAAGTGGTCGAAGACCTCGGGCATGAGGTACCAGCTCGGGCCCGTGTCGAAGCGGAAGCCATCCTGTTCCCAGGACCCCGCTCTGCCGCCGATCTCATCGCGCGACTCGAAGACGGTGACCGTCCAGCCCTCGTCCGCGAGGAGCGCGGCCGTGGCGAGCCCCGCGATTCCGGCGCCGATGACGGCGGCTCGCCGTTCCGGCGCGGTCATGCGCGCACGATCCGCGGAGCGAAGCCGAGCCATGCTCGCGCCGCGAGCGTCGCCTTGACGAGGTCGGGGACGCGCACGCGGCGCTCGGCCGTGGGTTGCGCGCGCAGCCGGACGACGAGTGCCGCGAAGAGGTCATGCGCCGCCGTGACCGCTCGGCGGCAATCCGTGGGCAGGTACGGGATCGCGGCGGCAGCCGCGGCGAGGTCCGACTCGATCCGGGCGATGACCGCGTCTCGGTCTGCGGCGCACTCCAGTGCGAGGTAGTCACGCCCGAGAGCGTCGGCATCGTGGTCCTGGTCGCGGAGGAAGTTGACGTCCTGGAAAGCGGCACCGAGCCGGCGTGCCCCATCGGTCAGCGTCGGAGAGGCGGAGGTGGGCGAGGCCGCCCCGGCATTGAGGAACACCTGCAGGCACATCAGGCCGACCACTTCGGCAGATCCGTACACATAGGCGTCGTGGGAACGGGCATCGTGGCGGGTGGTGCCCAGGTCGGTCCTCATCGAGGCGAAGAACGGGGCGATGAGGTCGGCGCCGATCCCGCACTCTCGTGCGGTGTGCGCGAAGGCGTGCACCACCAGGTTCGCGCTGAACCCATGGCGGACCGCGTTGAGCGTCTCGACCTCGAGGTCGTCCAGCAGCCGGCGCTCCTCGTCGGGGGAGAGGCCGGCCTCCGCAGCCGGGCCGTCGACGACTTCGTCCGCCACCCGCACGAGGGCATAGACGTTGCGGACGTGCGGACGCACCCGGGGCCCGAGCATGCGACAGGCGAGTGCGAAGGACGTCGAGTAGGCGCTGATGACCGACGCCGCGGCATCCTGCGCGGTCCGGTCATAGAGATCGAGGCCAGTGGGGGCGTCGGTGCGCCGATGCGGGTTCATGGGATGCGGTCCTCGATGCGCGCCGCCAGTTCGGTGATGAGCGCGCCGGCTGCCGGGGGAAGCGCTGGATCGAACGCCTTCGCCCGCACTTCGGTGAGGGTGTCATCGATCATGGTGCGCAGGCGTTCGCGCGCGCCGCTGTCGTCGAGCGCGCGCTGCGCATGCCGCACCGCGTCTGGGCCGGAGCGTGCCCGGCCGAGGGCCCGACGGACCCGCGGCCACGAGTTCGACTCACGGGCGAGGGCGATGAGCGGCGTGCGCTTGGACTCCCGCAAGTCGCTCCCCGGCGCCCGGCCGGCCTGCTCGGCGGATCCGAAGGCGCCGATGAGGTCGTCGACGAGCTGGAAGGCCAGTCCGAGGGCCGCGCCGGCCTCGCCGAGCGCAGCAAGCGCCTCCGTCGATGCGCCGGCGATGACAGCCCCGGCCTGCAGTGGCGCCGAGAACGAGTACACGGCCGTCTTATCCCGCGCGGCCCGCAGCAGCGCCGGGGTGTCGGCGCAGTCCGGCGCGATCGCGTTCTCGACGTCGGCGAGCTCGCCCGCCGCCGAGACGAAGATCGCCTCGTCGAAGAGTTCGAGCAGGCGCTCGCGCAGGGCCGGATCGAACTCGGTGAGCGACACCTGTCTCAGCGCCTCGTGCAGGAGCAGGTCACCGCCGAGGATCKCCGCTGCGTCGCCGAGCAGTCGGGCGTCCGCGGCACCGGCGCCCTGCCCGCGGGCGCGTGCTCGGAATTCGCCGGAGATGTTCGGGATTCCGCGCCGCATGGTGTCTCGGTCGATCACGTCGTCGTGCACGACGAACGCGGTATGCAGGAGTTCGAAGGCCGCCGCGACGGAGTAGAGCCCGGGCGGCGCCTCGGTCTGGTCGGCGAAGGCGTGGAAGGCACGGATCACCAAGGCGGGCCGGAACCGCTTCCCCCCGGCGCCGGCGCGTGCGATCGCATCGCCGAGCACTTCGATCCCGCCGCCGAGGGCCATCGCCCGCAGCCGAATACGTTCGAGCGCGGCGTCGATGGGCTCGTCGACTCGCGTCGAGACAGCCGATGCGGGCCGTACGGCCTGGATGGTCATGAGGCTCGTCGCTGGGACTCGCGCACCGAGTCTCCGAACAGGTGGAGCTGCTCGGCCTGCAGCACCAGCCAGGGGCTGAACGCCCACGGCGTCGCGGCGAGGGAGGCGGCCAGATCCTCCGGATCGACCCACCGGGATTCGACGACCTCGAGCGGGTTCAGCTGCGGCTCGTGGTGCGTGCGCGCCGTGTAGACCGGGCAGAGCTCGTGCTCGACGATTCCCGTCGAGTCGATTGCGCGGTATCGGAACAGCGGGAGCGCGAGCTCCACCTCGTCGAGCGTGATGCCGAGCTCGTACTCCGCGCGGCGATGCACCGCGGCGAGCACCGGCTCGGCCGGGCGGGGGTGGCCGCAGAAGGAGTTGCTCCAGACCCCCGGCCACGTCGTCTTGCCGAGGGCACGACGCGTGACGAGCACCTGCCCGGCACGGTTGATGACGTGGCACGAGAAGGCGAGGTGCAGGGCGGTCTCGGTCCCGTGCACGCTGCTTTTGAGGGCCGTTCCGACTTCCCTGCCGTCGTCGTCGAGCAGGACGACATGGTCTGTATCGATCATGGGCTCTTCCATTTCGCTAGTTTAGCTAGCATTCTTGTTTTCGACGATGATACAAGGAGAAAGAAGGAGGTGTCGATGGCGGATCGCTTTGTCCCGCATACGGAACGAGAGTACGCGGTGATGCAACTCCTCACCGAGATCCGGGCGCTCAGCGACGCCATGGAGCGCATGCACAGCGGCATGAAGGGCGACATGGACATGAATGCCACGGATGTCGCGGCGCTGCGCATGCTGATCATGCACGAGCATCGCGGCAACGCGGTCAGTCCGCACGATCTCGCGGAGCATCTGCGGATCTCCACCGCATCGACGACGAAGCTGCTCGACCGCCTGACCGCCTCTGGGCACGTCCAGCGGCACCCCCACCCGCACGATCGGAGGGCGCGGATCGTCGTGCTCACGGATGAGTCGAGAGAGGCCTTCTACCGGCACTTCGGTGAGCGGCTGCGCGCGATGCGCGGCGCTGCGGAGCCCTATTCGGATGCGGAACTCCACGTGATCACGCGGTTTCTGGGCGATCTGAGCGACGCGCTCGACCCGCACTGAGACCGACCGTGGCCGGGCAAATGAAGAAGGCGCCCCCTGTCGGGGACGCCTTCTTCTTTTCGTTGCGGGGACAGGATTTGAACCTGCGACCTCTGGGTTATGAGCCCAGCGAGCTACCGAGCTGCTCCACCCCGCGTCACAAGTAAAAGCCTAACACGCTCTCCGGAGGGTCACGAACCGAGGCGACGAGGTTGCCCGTCGGACTGGGCGAGCGCAAGGATGGACCATGCCCTCGGACCGCGACACCGATCCTCGTGACGACCGCACGGACGGTCGCGACGAGACCCCGGCGGAGCGCGCCGACCGCAACTGGATCGAGGTGCTGCAGGAGCTGCGGGTGCTGCAGACCGGCACGCAGATCCTCACCGGCTTCCTGCTCGCGCTCGCGTTCCAGCCGGCGTTCGCCGACCTGAACGACGGACAGCGGACCCTCTATCTCACCCTTGTCGTGCTGTCGGCGGTGAGCGCCATCGTCGCGCTCGCGCCCGTAGCCCTGCATCGGGTCGTCTTCCGGCACGGGATGAAGCCCGAAGTGGTCGAGTACGGCCACGCGGCGCTGATCACCGCGCTCGTGACGGTCGCGGTGCTCCTGGTCGGTGTCGTGGCGTTCGTCTTCGATGTCGTGGTCGGCGTCTCGGCGGCCTGGGTGGCGGCCGCCGCCCTCGGGATGCTCCTCGTCGTGCTGTGGATCGTGGCGCCGTTCGTCATGCGCCGGCGGCGCATCGCTCGGGAGCCGCGTTGACCTCCGTTGCGGTCGCCGTCGCACAGTTCGCGCCGACCGCAGACCAGGCGGCCAATCTCGCGGCCATGACGGCACTCGTCGAGACGGCGGCAGGGCGCGGTGCGCAGGTCGTGGTGTTCCCGGAGTACTCCAGCTACTTCATCGACCCGTTCGACTCGTCGCTCCTCGAGCACGCGCAGCCGATCGACGGACCTTTCACCGCCGCGCTGATCGCGCTCGCGTCCAGACTCGGCATCCACATCGTCGCAGGACTGCTCGAGGGCGCCGTCGACGAGCAGCACGTGCGCAATGCGGTAGTCGCGGTGAACGCGTCCGGCATCGTCGCCACCTATCGCAAGCTCCACCTCTACGATGCCTTCGGGCAGCGCGAGTCGGACTGGGTCGAGCCAGGAGTGCTCGGCACGCCCGAGACGTTCCAGGTCGGGGGGCTGAGCTTCGGGCTGATGACCTGCTACGACGTGCGCTTCCCCGAGGTCGGGAGACTGCTCGCGGATGCGGGGGCGGATGTCTTCCTGGTGCCGGCCGAGTGGGTGCGCGGGCCCCTCAAGGAGCACCACTGGCGCACGCTGCTGCACGCCCGGGCCATCGAGAACACGGTCTTCGTCGCGGCGGCCGATCATCCGCCGCCGCTCGGGGTCGGAAACTCGATGATCGTGGATCCTCAGGGCATCGAGATCGCCGCGATCGGGACGGCGACCGACATCGCGATCGCGCACCTCGACGTCGAGGCGGTGGCGCGGGTGCGACGGGTCAATCCGTCGCTCGCGCTCCGGAGGCTCCGAGTCGTGCCGCGCTGAGCGATCAGCTGCGCAAGACGGCGAGACGGGATGCCGCATCTGCGAGCACCTCGACCCGCTTGCACGCCGCAAATCGCACGAAGGTCGCGTAGTCGTGGCGGCGGGCCGGGCTTGCGAAGGCGGTGAGCGGAATCGCCACCACGCCCGCCCGCGCCGGAAGCGCGCGACAGAAGTCCGCGGCATCCGTCGCTCCGAGCGGGGCGGCATCCGCCACCGTGAAATACGACCCGGCCGGCACGGACACATCGAAGCCGGCGTCGCGGAGACCAGCACCGAGCAGGTCGCGCTTGCGGCGCAGCGTGTCTGCGATGCCCGCGAAATACTCGTCGGGCAGCCGCAGTCCGGCCGCGATCGCGGGCTGGAAGGGCGCGCCGTTGACGTACGTCAGCCACTGCTTGACGGCGAGCACGGCGTCGATCAGGTCGGCGGGCCCGGTCGCCCAGCCGATCTTCCAGCCGGTGGCCGAGAAGGTCTTTCCACCCGACGAGATCGACACCGTGCGCTCCCAGGCTCCCGGCTCGGTCACGAGCGGAACGTGCGGGGCGCCGAAGACGAGATGCTCGTAGACCTCATCGGTGACCAGGTACGCGTCATGCCGATGGGCGAGGGCGACGACCTCGGCGCGCACTTCGGCGGAGAACACCGCGCCGGTCGGATTGTGCGGATCGTTCACCAGGATGACCCGAGTGCGGTCGGTCACTGCGGCGCGCAGTTCATCGAGATCGGGCTGGAAGTCTGGCCAGCGCAGCGGCACGGTCACAAGGCGCGCGCCGGCGAGGGCCACCACCGCAGCGTAGGAGTCATAGAAGGGCTCGAACACCACGACTTCGTCCTCCGGCCCAGCCAGCAGCGCCATCAGGGTGGCTGCGAGCGCCTCAGTCGCGCCGGCGGTCACCAGCACCTCACGGGCGGGGTCGAGGCGAACGCCGTAGAACCGCTCCTGATGCTCCGCGATCGCGGCGAGGAGGTCGGGGATGCCCCGGCCGGGCGGATATTGGTTGATCCCGTGCGCGATCGCGGCGCGGGCAGCCTCGAGCACTTCAGGGGGACCGTCCTCGTCCGGAAACCCCTGTCCCAGATTGAGTGCCCCGGTGTGCGCCGCGAGGGCGCTCATCTCCGCGAAGATGGTAGGGCGGATGGATCCATCGGCCCCGACCAGTCCGGCACCTGCTGCCGTGCGTCGCCAGGCCCCGGCAATATCTCGCATCCGGCTCACGCTACTCGCATAGTCGAGTCCCATCGGGGCCATAAGAAATGCACAGCAACCGGGCGCACAGTGAGAACAGCTTGGACGAAGGAGCACCCACATGAGTGACACCACGGGCGACCGCCCCGCAGACCACACACCCGCAAACGCACCGGCAGGGCCGCCTGTGCCCCCTGCGCCGCAGCCCCCGCAGGCACCCCAGCCGCAGTGGGGCAGCGCGCCTCAGGTGCCGGTCCACTACCCGGGGTACCCGCAGCTGCAGCAGCAGCCGCCGTACGGCGCGCCCCGCCCGCAGGGTTACGGCGCGCAGCCGCAGCCGGGGCAGCCCTACGCCTCCTCGTTCGGTCCCGCCGCCCAGGCGAACCAGACGCAGCCGACTCAGCCGATCACGGGAGCATCGGCGGCGCCCGCGGCGACGAAGCAGAAGTCGGGCGGCGGCGGGCGCATCGTCGGACTCATCGTCGCTGCCGCGATCGTGGGCGGCGCTGCCGGCCTCGGCGGTGCGTATGCCGGCGTCAACCTGTTCAGCCCGCTCGACCAGAACCCGGCCGTGGGACCTGCCACCGTCACGGTGAACGACACCACGTCCGTCAACCAGACCACCGCGATCGCGACGAAGGTGCTCCCGAGCGTCGTGACGATCGAGGCGAGCAGCGGCTCCGGCGGCGGCACGGGCTCGGGCGTGATCCTCAGCGAAGACGGCTACATCGCCACCAACACCCACGTCGTCACCCTGGACGGCGCCACCGCCGACGCGTCCATCCGGGTCACGACCTCGGATGGACGGGTCTACGACGCGAAGGTGGTCGGCACCGACCCGACCTACGACCTCGCCGTGATCAAGCTCACCGACGCGTCAGGGCTCACCCCGATCGACTTCGCCGACTCGTCGAAGCTCAACGTCGGTGACGGCGCTGTGGCTGTCGGCGCCCCGCTCGGCCTGTCGAACTCGGTCACCACCGGGATCGTCAGCGCGCTCAACCGGTCGATCGAGATCGCCTCCTCCGCGGCTCCCGATTCCGGCGACACCGAGGACAACGGCAACGGCCAGGACCAGCAGAACGGCCAGGAAGGCCCGTTCTACTTCGACTTCGGTCAGGGCGACGCCCCGCAGCAGGCGACCGAGACGATCAAGATCGCGGTCATCCAGACCGACGCCGCGATCAACCCTGGTAACTCGGGCGGCGCGCTCGTCGACTCCGAGGGCAAGCTGATCGGCATCAACGTCGCCATCGCGACGGCGGGTGGGGCCGGTGCGTCCGGCTCGATCGGCGTCGGCTTCTCCATCCCGTCCGACATCGCCAAGCGGGTGACGAGCGAGATCATCGCGAACGGCGAGGCGACGCACGGACTGCTCGGCGCGAGCGTGGTGGATGCCGCGTCGGTCGATGGTGCAACGACCACGGGCGCCTACATCAAGGAAGTGACCCCGGGTGGCGGCGCCGATGCCGGCGGTCTGCAGGCCGGCGACGTCGTGACGGAGTTCAACGGCGTGCCGGTGGCCAACGCCACCGACCTCACCGCGCAGGTCCGCGCGGCGGCCGGCGGCAGCGACGCGACCGTCACGTATGTCCGCGACGGCAAGACGCACACGGCCGATGTGACCCTGGGAACACTGGGCGAGTAGCCCTCCGCACTCAGGCCCAGGACGCCACCCCGCGATAGGCTCGTGGGGTGGCGTCCTTCTCCTTCGGCGCGGGCAATGCGGCGAAGCTGGCCCGCCTTCCCCTGTATGCCGCCGGGCGCATCGCCACCCTCCTCGTGCCTCGCACGAGCGACGAGTGGGTGTTCGGCTGCGCGGTGGGAATCGCCGACGGGGCGCTCGCGCTCTGGGACGTCGCCGCAGCCGACGGGCGCCCTGCCGTGTGGCTGGTCGGCTCCGCACAGGAGGCTACGGATGCCGCAGCCCGCGGCATCCCGAGCATCCCCAAGCACTCCCTGCGTGGCTTCTGGCGCACCGCGCGGGCGCGCGTCGTCGTGGTCACGCACGGGTTCGGCGACGTCAACCGCTACGCGGTATCCGGCGCCCTCGTGGTGCAGCTCTGGCACGGGATCCCACTCAAGCGGATCGGGCTCGATTCGCCCGAGACCACACGGCTCCCCGGGCTCGCCGCCCATGTGCCGGGAGCGCGACTGCTGCAAGCGCTCCTGGCGACGCTCTACCGTGGAGCCGCCCGGCGGATCGCGGTGCTGCCCGCCGCATCGCACCTGGTGCGCGGACGGCTCGAATCGGCATTCGGTCTTCGCGACGCCCAGGTGCCCGTGACCGGTGAGCCGCGCGTCGACGTGCTGTCCCGTGGCACCGCAGCGCAGCGACGCGCGGCCGCGCGCGAGCTGATCGAGGCGGCCGCCGGCCCGATCGACGACGGAACGCGCGCGATCCTCTACGCCCCGACCTGGCGCGACGGCGCTGCCGATCCCGCCGTGCCCACGACCGAAGAGTGGCGCGCGCTCATCGAGGTGCTCACGCGGCAGGATGCCGTCCTGCTGGTGCGTTCGCACCCACTGGGTGTGGGGGAGTACGTGCCGCCGACGCCGACCGAACGGGTCCGCAGCCTCGGCAGCGACCTCGTCGCCGATGTGACGCCCCTGCTGCCAGGCCTGGATGCCCTGGTCACCGACTACTCATCGCTCGCCTTCGACGCCTCGCTCGTCCCGCTGCCCGTACTGTTCCTCGCACCGGATGTGGGGCTCTACGCCCACCGCCGGGGCTTCTACGGCACCTACGCCGACGTGGCCGGCGGTGACTGGTCGACCGGCTGGCGGCAGTGCACCGATCACCTCGACGCGCTCCTGGGCGACGATGCGGCGCGAGACGCGCTCCTGGACCGCTCGCGCGAGCTCGACGCGCGGGTGCACGCCTTCCGCGACGGCGGGAACACGCTCAGGGTGTACCGTGCCATCCTGGCCGGTCTGGGTGATCCCGCCGCCTCCGACGACCCCCTGGGGAGACACCGATGACCGACGCCCGGTTCACCACCGACGGCGGACCTACGCTCGTGCTGACCGGAGATGGACCCGCACCGACGGGCGTCTCGCTCGACGGGCCCCGTGCGCGGGTCGCCGGAACGGTCGAAGCCGCAGACGCCGGGTGGACCGCCCTGCTCCCGCTGCGGGCCTCTCGCTGGGGCGGACCGGAGCTCCCCCTGCCCGTCGGGGACTACGCACTGGTGATCGAGAGCGCTGCGGGCGAGGACGCGGCGATGCCGGCATCCGTCCCGCTCGTCCAACTCGGCACACTGCGTGCCGAGCTGGACAGCACGACCGTGCGCATCGGAGCGCCGATAGATCCGGCGTACGACTCGGGGGAGGGCCAGGACGCTCTGGAGCGCCGATACGCCACGCGGCCTGGAGGACTGGAGAATGCCGCGTTCTTCGAGAGCTTCTACGGCCGCAATGCGAGCTGCAACCCGCTCGCGATCGACCGGGAGCTCGCGCGACGCGCGCCACAGGTCACGCGCTACTGGAGTGTCGTCGATCTGTCGGTGCAGGTCCCGGAGGGCGCGGTCGCGGTCGTCGAGGGCACTCCGGAGTGGTGGCGGGCCCGAGGATCTGCGCGCCTGCTCGTCGTCAACGACTGGCTGCGGCGGCGGTTCGCACGGCGTCCGGGGCAGATCGTGCTGCAGACCTGGCATGGCACCCCGCTCAAGCGCCTCGCCCTGCATCGGCCCGGCTTCGATCCGCGCCGAATGGCCGCCGTCGCCCGTGAGTCCCGGCGCTGGAACGTGCTGCTCGCCCAGAACCCCTACGCCGCGCGCATCCTCGGCAAGGCCTACGCGTTCCTCATGCGACCCGTGTGGGTCGAGGGGTATCCGCGCAACGACATCCTGACCACCGGCGATGGAGCTTCGATCCGCGCGGCGCTCGGCATCGGGCCCGAGGAGCGGGCCCTGCTCTACGCGCCCACGTGGCGCGATGATCGGCAGGAGATGGTCGACTTCGTCGATCCGGCGGCCCTCGCCGCGGAAGCGGATGCGGTGATCCTCGTGCGCGGGCACTCCCGCACCCTGCAGCCCGGCCGGGATGTCGCGGGGCCGCGTGTGATCGACGTCACCGGCTATCCCGACACGTCCCAGCTGCTTCTCGCCGCCGACGGGCTCATCACCGACTATTCGTCGGTCATGTTCGATTTCAGCGTGACCGGCAAGCCGATGTACTTCCTCGTGCCGGACATCGAGCACTACCGCGGCGAGCTGCGCGGCTTCTACTTCGATCTCGCGGCACACGCGCCAGGGCCGGTCGTGCGCACGCAGGACGAGCTCGTCGACGCGCTGCGCACCGCCGATCCCGCGGACCACGCGGAGAAGTACGCGCAGTGGCGGCAGAAGTTCAACGCACGCGACGACGGCCATGCCGCCGAGCGGGTCGTCGCGCGGATCCTCGACCAGGGCCACGTCACACGCTGACGAGCCTCGCCGTCAAGGCAGCGGTGTGTTGCGATCGCCGAGCCGCGAGGTGTCGACGGTGTCGTGTGCGCCGCGGAGGACGCCCGCGATGAAGCCGGCGCCCCACGAGAGGTGCATGGTGGGAAGCACGGCGGCGGTCCACAGCTTGTCGCGCCATCCTTCCCCGCCGCCCGAGCCGATCGACCACGCCGCGATGAGCAGGGCGTAGGCGATGACCGGCAGATAGACGACGGATGCCAGCACCGCCCACCATCCGGTCAGCAGCCCGGTCAGCTGCAGAATTCCGACCAGCACGCTCAGGCCCAACGCGACCACGAGGGCGGGCGGAGCGAAGAAGCGCAATGAGTTGCCTCGACCGAAGCGGCGGACGAGCTCGCCCCGCCAGCGTCCGGTCGCGCGGAACTGGCGCGCCAGGCGCCGCCAGCTCTCTCTCGGCCAGTAGGTCACCGACAGCGACGGATCGAACCAGACCCGGTAGCCGGCCCGCCGGATGCGGAGGTTCAGCTCCCAATCCTCCCCGCGGCGGATCGACTCGTCGAACAGGCCCACCTCCTCGAGGACCGCTCGACGGGTCACGCCTAGGTAGGCAGACTCCGCCTCGCCCTCCTTGGTGCCGCCGTGATAGGCCCCGCCGCCGAGTCCGACCGGTGAGTTGTACGCCCGTGCGACGGCGCGCTGGAACGGGGTGCGGCCGTCGGCGCGCATGACGCCTCCGACGTTCGCGGCCCGCACCCGGTTCAGGGTCTCGAGGGCCCGGCTGGTGTAGCCGGTCGGCAGTTCGGAGTGCGCGTCCACCCGGACCACCGTCGGGTAGCGGCCCGCACGGATGGCGAGGTTGAGGCCGATCGGAATGTCCGCGGCCGGGTTCTCGACCAGCACGATGCGAGGGTCGGCGGCGGCGAGCTCCGCGGCGAGCTCGTTGGTGCCATCGCTCGATGGCGCGAGCGCCAGGATCAGCTCCATCGGGCCGACGACGTCCTGTGCGAGCACCGTGGCGACGGCGCGCTCGAGGTAGGTGCGCTCATTGAGTACCGGCATCACGAACGTGACGCCCGAGCCGGGGGGTACGACCGGCGCCTCACTGCGCACCGGATGGTCGGGATTCACCCGTCGATCATGACACGAGAGGTCCTCGGTAGGCTGACACGGTGGGACTGGTCTCGGACGGGCGCAAGGCGCTGGCATTGGTGCGCAGGGCTCTGACGAACCGCACCGCGGTCGGCGACGTGCGGCGCACGCTCCAGCTGCGGTCGCCGCATCCGGAGAATCACTATCGCGTCGCCGTGTACTTCGCCGACGGCGCGGTGAACATGTACCAGATCCGGCAGTGGTACAAGCCGCTGGCCGAGCTGGCCAAGCAGTGGCCCGTTGTGGTGCTCAGCCGGTCGCCCACCGGAGCTCAGGCGCTGCTGGCCGAGGATGGTCCGCCCGTGGCCTTCGTGCCCACCGTCCGCGACCTCGAGCATTTCATCGCGACGCAGGACATCCGGGTCGTGCTGTACGTCAACCAGAACACCCGCAACTTCCAGATGTTCCGCTACGGCCGGCGCTGGCATGTCTTCATCAACCACGGCGAGTCCGACAAGATGTACATGACCACCAGCCAGTACAAGGCGTACGACTACGCCTTCATCGCCGGCGAAGCGGCTCGCGAGCGACTGTCCCGGGTGCTCTGGGATTACGACCTCGATGCCCGCACGATCCAGATCGGCCGGCCGCAGGCGGATCACTACTCCGGCGCGCTGCCCTACACGCCCGACGACCGCACCGTCATCCTCTACGCGCCGACCTGGGAGGGCGATCGCCCATCTGCCCACTACGGCTCGATCGCGAGCCACGGCGAGGCGATCGTGCAGGCGCTGCTGCAGACCGGACGCCACCGGGTGATCTACCGCCCGCATCCCCGGTCCGGTGTGGTCAACGGCGAGTACGGCGCAGCGAACCGGCGCATCATCGCCGCCATCGCCGCCGCGAATCGGGCCGATCGGCACGCTCAGCACGTCTTCGATGACGGCCCGCAGCTCGGGTGGCAGCTGGCTGCCGCCGACGTCGCCATCGTCGACATCTCCGCCATGGTCTACGACCGGCTGGCGGCCGACAAGCCGCTGCTGATCACCCGGCCCGCCGATCCCGCAGCGATCGTGGACACCCATGGATACCTATCAGCGTGCGAGTGGCTGGATGCCGCGGATGCCCCGCAGATCGTCGCCGAGACCGAGCGAGTGCGGGCCGATCCTGAGGCTGCGCAGCGCCTCGAGCGGTGGGTGAGCCATTACTTCGGGGATACGACTCCCGGCGCCGCGACGCGCAGATTCCACGACGCGATCGCGCGCCTGATGGCCGATTGGGATGACTGGCATGCGCGCTCGACCGAGGACGACGAACCTGACGACCTCGACGAGGAAGCAGACCTCGACGACTGACCCGATCCTCACGCCACCGGCGCGGGGCGCTCGACGAGCCGGGCGATCGCGCGCAGCGGGATGGTGACCCACGTGGGTCGGTTGCGTGACTCGTAGATCGCCTCGTAGACCGCCTTGTCGAGCTCGAGGGCGGTGAGCAGGGTGTCGTAGGCGTCGAGGTCGATTCCGGATGCCGCGGCATAGCCATCGACGAAACCCTGACGAGCGTCCTGCACCCATTCGCGGACCGTCACTGCGGCGCGGTCCGGGTGGTCGAGCCGGATCGACCCCGCGACGTAGTCGAACGAGCGGAGCATCCCGGCGACGTCACGCAGCGCGAGGTCGGGGCGGGTGCGTTCGCCCATCGGCCGGAGCGGCTCGCCCTCGAAGTCGACCAGCACCCAGCCGCGAGCCGGGTCATGCAGCACCTGCCCCAGGTGGTAGTCGCCATGGATCCGCTGGAAGGGCGGCCAGTCGACCTCGACCGCGCGCGCGTACGCGGCCTCGACCTCATCGCGGCGGTCGGCGAGCGCGGGAACCTCGGCCATGGCGATCGACAGTCTGCGGTGCCAGCTGGCCGTCGTGGATTCACGATGACCGGCACGCGCGATGTGGGTCGGGAAGAGGTTCGCGAGGGACACATGGACATTCGCCGTCGCCGCGCCCAGGGCCCGCGCACGTGCGCTGAAGTCTTCGCCGGTCGCGGCTGCCCGCAGGGCGACCCGCCACGCATCTTCGACGTCTGGCAGGAACTCCTGCGCGAAGGCGAGCGATCCGATGACCGTGCCGCCGGCGGTGGCCTGATCCGGCCACGAACCTTGCACCGACCCGATGGCGGCGGGCACATGCGGCGATCCGGCCTTCGCGAGAGCGGTGGTCAGCTCGACATCCGGGTTCAGCCCTGAGTGCAGCTGTCGGAAGACCTTGCAGATCACGGGGGCGCCGCCGGCCTCGGACCGATAGATGAGCGAAGTGTTGGACTGCTCTCCGACCAGGACGCTCGCACTGCGCGGCTCGTCGGCGTCGATGATCTGGGAGGGGCGACCGACGGCGATGGTCCGCGGCCCGTGGCCGGAGCCGCCCTCGGCGATCAGGCGCAGCAGAGCGTGGGCGTACGCCGGGTCACTGGGGCCGTCGAGGAAGGTCGTGCCCGGATCGGGGCTGCCGATGATGTCGGCCGGTGCCGCGTCGACCGCTTCGGTCTCCCGTGCGACCACGGGGATCTGGTACAGCACGGCGGGCAGCGCGCCCTCGTCCGCCACCAGGTAGGTGCGGATCAGGCAGTCAGCGGCGGGCAGGTCCCACCACGCGACGAGTCGCAGGCTGGGGAGTCGGCCTTTCGCGGCGTACCAGCGCTGCCGCGGCATCCACGCGGCAATGCAGGCCAGGGTGCTGTCCATACTGGTGAGGGTATGCGCATGGTCCAGGGCTATGCCACCATCCGCTCTCAGTCCTCGTTCGATGGCTCGGTCACCACGGGCGGCGGGAGCGGGATGCTGATCGACCCGATGCCGCCGACGTCCAATGCCGTCGCACTCGGGGGCGCGGCATCCGGCAGCCGCTCAGCGAAGCTCTCGGCGCGATGCGGCTCCGAGGGAAGCCCGGCCCACTCGTCGTTCTCTTCTGGACGCTGCGTGAAAAGACCCATGTCTCTACTTTCCCTTCCCGGTCCGCGTCAGGCGGCGCCAGGCGGCGCGCTCGATCGGGGTCGCACCCGGCCTGGGTTCGAGCTCGAGCGGCAGCACCACGGGCGCCAGACCGAAGGCACGGCGGGAGTTCACCAGAACCCGCCGCCCGAGGATGTTGTTGCCGGCGCCACCGACCACCGCGCCGATGCCGAAGGGGAGCGCCTTTCCGATCCAGGATGCGCCGCCGCGCACGGCGAAGTGCCGCATGAACGAGTTCTTCAGCTGCTCAACGAGTGGACCGACCGCGGCGCGCGGGATCGTCTTGGTCACGAGCTCACCCCAATAGCGATCACGGCTCGTCCCCTTTCCCGCCGCCTGCCCTGCGAGCTGAGCGACGAGGTCGATGCCCTCTTTGCCGAGCATGAGGGTGAGCACCAGTGCGCGGGCGCGATCGGGGTTGTCGACCGGGATGCCGTGGACTTCGGCGACCGATTGCGCGAAGAGTGCGGTCGCCTCGAGGAAGGCGAGGGTCTCGATTCCGCTCAAGGTCAGGGTGATGCCCGTGCCGATACCTGGCACGACTGCGGTCGCGCCGACGGCCGCGCCGCCTGTGGTCACCGCCGCGAGATAGCGTCGCTCGAGGATGCGCACGAGATCGGCTGACGAGGCATCCGGATGCCGCAGCCGGATGCCGCGCAGGTGCGCGAGCACCGCGGGGCGCTGGATGGCGAGCACCCGATCGAGCGCACGGACAGCTGTCGGATGCTCGTGGGAGCCGACCGGCGGCAGACCTCCCGACCAGGGGGCGTCGCCCGGCAGGGAGTGGATGCGGTGAACCTTCTCGTCCATCTCGCCGATCCTAGGAGCGAGTGCTGGGCACGCGCTGGGGGTTGACGCCGCGCGAGGCGATGCCTAGACGAAGAGGTTCGCGCGCTCGAGATCTTCGGCGAAGTCGACCTCGACCGCGTACAGGTCGGAGATGTCCAGGGGCATGAGACGCACGCCGTCTTCGGCGATGGCGAGCTCGAGGCCACGCTCGAAGTAGTCCTGGTCGTCCACGCGGGTGAGCTGACGGACGAAGGCCTTCTTGTCGGCGCTAGAGATGAAGTTGATGCCGACCGCCTCGCCGATGCCGTCTACGACGGTCTTGGAGAGTTCCTTGATGAAACCCTCGCGACTGGTCGTGTACTTGACCTCTTCGTCGCTGACCTTCGAGGTGTTGACGGAGACGAACGACTGATCGCGCTCGATCAGGTCGATCGCACGGCCGAGAACGCGCGGGTCGAAGACCACGTCGCCGTTCATCCAGAGCACGCTGTTCCTGCCGGTCTTCATGAGGGCGCGAAGCAGGCTCTTGGAGGTGTTGGTCTGGTCGTACTGGTCGTTGTAGACGTAGTCGACGTCGGGGAACGCCTCGACGATCGTCTCCGCGCGGTAGCCGACGACTGTGGTGATGCGCGCGCCGCTGCCGAACGCCGCACGGATGTTGTCGTGCTGCTGCTGCATGATGCTGCGGCCGTCGCTGAGCTCGGTCAGCGGCTTGGGCAGCGCGCGGCCCAGGCGGGAGCCCATGCCAGCGGCGAGGATTACGGTCTGAAGTGTCAAAGTCTGCTCCTGGGGTGCGTTTTTACGGTCGATTCACCGACTCGTCACCCCGTTGTGCTCGGTCCATGGTAGCGACAGCCCCTGAGAACGTGCATAATGCCGGACCCGTCCTGACTTTTCGTGACGAATCCGTGATAACCGCGTTCTCGGGCCTCCACCGTCGCGGGGCGTTTTGCAGGTGGTGACTTTTGCGCATCTTGGTACGTTTAGGTGATGCCAGCCTTCCTGTCGGTGCCACAGGACGCCTATCCGGAACCCCCGGACGGCGCCTCCGACGAGGGCGAAGAGGCCAGGATCGTGCCGCTGCGTCCCACCCCCGACCCCGGGCCGCCACCGCCGCTGCCCGTTGATCTGGCGGCGACGGAGATCGTGATTCCCCCGAAGCCTCCGCTGCCCGTGCCGGAGCCCGTCGCAGCCGAGGTTGTGGAGCCCGTCGCAGCCGAGCACATCGAGCACCCCGACCCGTTCGCGGCTTCGGTCGTGCTGGACGAGTCGGTTCCCGATGTCCAGCAGGCCGCTCTCGTGCTGCGCGGCGTCACGAAGACCTTCGGCGACACGCGCGCGGTCGACGGCGTCGATCTCACGGTTCCCGCCGGCACCTTCTATGGCCTGGTAGGCCCCAATGGCGCGGGGAAGACGACCACGCTCTCGCTGATCGCCGGACTGCTGCGCCCCGACCACGGCACGATCGCGGTGAACGGCGTGGACGCGGCATCCCACCCGCTCCAGACCAAGCGCCTCATGGGCGTGCTCCCGGATCGCCTGCGCACCTTCGACCGGCTGACCGGGCGCCAGCTGCTCTATTACTACGGGGTGCTCCGCGGACTGCCGTCTGCGGTGGTCGAGAGCCGCATCGGCGATCTCGCCCGCGCCTTCGACCTCACCGATGCGCTGGGCCGGGCGGTCTCGGACTATTCGGCCGGCATGGTGAAGAAAGTCATGCTCGCCGGCGCGCTGATCCATTCGCCGAGACTCCTCGTGCTGGACGAACCGTTCGAGTCGGTCGATCCCGTCTCGAGCGCGATCATCCTCGACATCCTCTCGGCGTATGTCTCGCACGGCGGGACGGTCATCCTGTCCAGCCACGGCATGGAGCTCGTCGAGCGGATGTGCACGCGGGTCGCGGTGATCGTCGCCGGGCAGGTCCTCGCCGAGGGGACCGTCGACGAGGTGCGCGGCGAGCTCACTCTCGAGCAGCGCTTCATCGAGCTGGCCGGCGGCCTCAGCGACGTGGAGGGTCTCGAGTGGCTGCACACGTTCTCCGACTGAGGCTCGCGCTGCTCGTCGGCGCCCTTCGCGGAGATGGCCGCCATATCGCGCGGGTGACGGCGGGTCTCGTCCTGCTCATCGTCGCGACCGCCGCGGGATGCTGGGCGCTGCTGACCCTCGATGACGTCGAGACCGAGGTGATGGTCGCGGTCACCGTGCTCGGCGGCTCGGCGATCTGCCTCGGATTCGCCCTTGCGCCGCTGATCGGCGGCGCGACGGATCCGCTCGACCCGCGCCGATTCGCCGTCCTCGGACCTCGGCCCACCAGCCTGGCGGCGGTGCTGGCTCTGGTCGGCACGGTGAGTGTCCCGATCGCGGCCGTGACGGCGCTCACGGTGTGCGCGGCCATCGTGTGGGTCCGGCAAGGTGTGGCGCCGCTCGCTGCGGTGACCGGGGGTGTGCTGGTGGTCGCCACCTGCGTGCTGCTGGCGCGGGTGTGCATGGCGCTGACTGCACTGTTCCTCCACGAGCGCCGCTCACGTGAGCTCTCCGGGCTCTTCGCGTTGGCCATCCTCGTGGTCATGGTTCCGGTGGGAGTCTTCCTCGCGTCGCTGGACTGGCACGGGGTCGTTCCCACGCAGCTCACCCAGGCGATGAAGGCACTGGCGATCACCCCGTTCGGAGCGGCCACCGCCTTCCCCGGACTCCTGGCACTGGGCTGGCCGAGGGCGACCGCAAGCCTCCTGGTGGCGCTTGCCACAGTCGCGGGCCTGGCCTTGATCTGGGTGTGGCTGGTCCGTCGCGCGCTGACGACGACCGAGCGTCCGGTCTCCGGGCGCGAACACGGCGGCCTGGGCTGGTTCGCGGTCGCACCGGGCACTCCGTCGGGCGCGGTAGCCGCACGGAGCCTGATGTACTGGCTGCGCGACTGGCGGTACCTCGCCAACCTCGTGATCATCCCGATCGCGGCGGGTCTCACCACCGTCCCGCTGCTCATCGCCGGCGTTCCGCCCACCGTCGTCGCCCTCATCCCGGTGCCGCTCATCGCGCTCTTCCTCGGCTGGCTTCCGCACAACGACATCGCCTACGACTCCACCGCGGTGTGGATGCACATCGCGAGCGGTGTCCGCGGCGTCTCCGACCGGGTGGGCCGCCTCGTCCCGATCCTGCTGGTGGGCATCCCTGCGCTCGCTCTCGCGATTCCGATCGCGGTCTCGCTGCACGGCCGGTGGGCGATCCTGCCTGCCATGGTCGGTGTCTGCGCCTGCCTGTTCCTGAGCGGCCTCGGGCTGTCCTCGGTCTCGTCGGTGGTCGCGCCGTATCCGGCGACCCGTCCGGGCGAGAGCCCCTTCCGGCAGCCGCAGCGCACGGGATCAGGCAGCGCGATCGCACAGGCTGTCGTGATGCTCGGCGCGGTCGCACTGAGTGCCGCCCCCCTCTGGTGGGCGTGGATCGCGCTCACCTCCGACATCGAAGCGGCGAGTATGGCGCTGTGGGGCGGGGTCGCGATCGGCGGCACCACGCTCATCATCGGCATCGCGATCGGATCCTTCGTGTTCGAGCGCCGCGGCGGACGTCTCATGGAGTTCGCCGAGTCGATCTGACGGATGCCGCGGCACATGCGGACCGCCCGCTGGAGGTTGGCCCGGGCTAAACTGGCTGACCATGAGCACCCCTCTCGACAGCCCCGATCAGGGCGGCATCGCCACCCTGGACCGAGAGCTCGAAGAGCTCATCCGCGAGGAGAGCCTCGAGCCCGGCGATCATGAGCGCTTCTCGCATTACGTGAAGAAGGACAAGATCCTCGAGTCGGCCATCACCGGCAAGCCGGTGAAGGCGCTGTGCGGCAAGAAGTGGACTCCCGGTCGTGACCCGGAGAAGTTTCCGGTGTGCCCGACCTGCAAGGAGATCTACGAGTCGATGATGGGCTGACCCCTCGACAGGCTCAGGGACCGGTTCCTACTCCGCATCCACGTAGACCGTGGGAATGGCCGGATCCGACCGGCTGAGCGCGAGGGCCCGGACGGGAAGCTCCTCGATCACGCGCGCATGGTGGTCGCGCGCAGCGCGGACTCCGTCGCGACCGAGGTACGCGGCATCCGGATCCCCTGACGTCACGAGCAGCACCTGCAGTGCTCGCGCGTCCGGGTGCGTCGCGGCCGTCTCGAGCTCTTCGAACCCGTCGGACACGGCGATCAGTTCACTCGTCGCCGTGCCGCGTTCGAGGGTGCGGAACGCGGCCTTGCGGCCGCCCTTGGATGACTTGTCGGTCGAGGTCTTCTCGACGCCGACCCAGCCCCCGTCTGCCCCCTGGCGCGCGACGAGCTTGTAGACCATACCGGCCGTCGGGGTGCCCGATCCGGTGACGAGCGAGGTGCCCACTCCGTAGGCGTCGACGGGGGATGCCGCGAGCGAGGCGATCGCGAACTCATCGAGGTCGCTCGTCACGGTGATCTTCGTGCCGGTGGCGCCCAGGTCGTCGAGTTGCGCGCGCACCTGCGCGGCGACGCGGGGGAGGTCGCCGGAGTCGATGCGCACGCCGCCGAGGCCGGTGCCGGCGACACGGACGGCCGTCTCGACTCCTCGGGCGATGTCGTAGGTGTCGACGAGGAGGGTGGTCCCCGTGCCGAGGGCGTCGATCTGGGCGCGGAAGGCGGCTTCCTCCGAGTCGTGCAGGAGCGTCCAGGAGTGCGCGGCGGTGCCCATCGTCGGGATGCCCCAGGTCCGGCCGGCCTCGAGGTTGCTCGTCGCCCCGAAGCCGCCGATGTAGGCGGCGCGGGCGGCCGCGACCGCCGAACGCTCGCCGGCGCGGCGCGAACCCATCTCGGCGAGTGGCCGGTCGCCGGCTGCGATCGCCATCCGGGCTGCGGCGGTCGCGATCGCGGAGTCGTGGTTGAGCACGCTCAGCGCGAGGGTCTCCAGGATCACCGCCTCGGCGAAGGTCCCCTCGATGGTGAGAACGGGGGAGCCGGGGAAGTACAGCTCGCCCTCGCGGTAGCCGGTGATCGCTCCGGCGAACCGATAGCCCTCGAGGAATGCCAGGGTCGTGGCATCCACCACCCGCTCGTCGCGGAGGAAGCGCAGCTCCTCGTCGCCGAAGCGGAAGTCGCGGATGAGCTCGAGCAGCCGCCCAGTCCCGGCCACGACGCCGAACCGCCGCCCACCGGACAACCGCCGGCCGAACAGCTCGAAGACGCACCGGCGATGGGCGGTCCMATCGCGCAGCGCGGCCTCGAGCATCGTGAGCTCGTAGCGGTCGGTGAGCAGGGCGGTGCTGGCGGCCGGTCCGGTCATGCGGTCAGCCTAGCGAGGGGGCGCGGCGCAGCCGCCGACGAGCGAAGCGAGTCCTCGCGGGGATCTCCCCGCGATCAAGACAAGAAGCCCTGGCGTAGGCTGGTCGATCGTGGATGACGCGCCCATCGGGATCTTCGACTCCGGCGTCGGCGGGCTCACCGTCGCCCGGGCGATCTCAGCCCAGCTGCCCCGCGAATCGCTGCGCTACATCGGCGACACCGCGCACTCGCCGTACGGGCCGAAGCCCATCGCCGACGTCCGCCGCTACTCCCTCGAGGTGCTCGACACCCTGGTCGACGAGGGCGTCAAGATGCTCGTGATCGCCTGCAACACCGCGTCCGCGGCGATGCTGCGCGACGCGCGGGAGCGCTACTCGGTGCCGGTGGTCGAGGTGATCGGACCCGCGGTCCGCACCGCGATGTCGACGAGCCGCAACGGCCGCATCGGCGTGATCGGCACGGCAGGCACGATCGGGTCCGGGGCCTACCAGGACATGCTCGAGGTCAACGAGCGTCTGACCGTGTTCGCGCAGGCATGCCCGCGGTTCGTGGAATTCGTCGAGGCCGGGGTCACCGACTCGTCCGAGGTGCTCGCGGTCGCCGAGGAGTATCTCGCCCCGCTGCGGCACGCCGACGTCGACACCCTCGTGCTCGGCTGCACCCACTATCCGTTCCTCGAGGGCGCCATCAGCTATGTGATGGGCCCCGATGTGTCGCTCGTCTCCAGTGACACCGAGACGGCGAAAGACGTCTACCGGCAGCTGGTCTCCCGCGATCTGCTCGCGAGTTCGGATGCCGAGCCCCGCCACGTCTACGAAGCCACCGGAGACTCCGCCGACGAGTTCCTGCGCCTCGCGCACCGTCTGATGGGCCGCGAGGTCACGGACGTCCGGCTCGTGCACACCGGCGCCATCGACCTTCCCTTGAGAGGAACCCAATGACCGATATCACCCGTGCCGACGGCCGCACGCTCGATCAGCTCCGCCCCATCACGATCGAACGCGGCTGGAGCAGCCAGGCCGAAGGCTCGGCGCTGATCTCGTTCGGCGGCACGAAGGTGCTGTGCACCGCGTCGTTCACCAACGGCGTGCCGCGCTGGCTCACCGGCAAGGGCAAGGGCTGGGTCACAGCCGAGTACGCGATGCTCCCGCGCGCGACCAACAGCCGCAACGACCGCGAGAGCGTGAAGGGCCGCATCGGCGGACGCACGCACGAGATCTCGCGGCTCATCGGCCGCGCGCTGCGTGCGGTGGTCGACACCAAGGCGCTCGGCGAGAACACGATCGTCATCGACTGCGATGTGCTCCAGGCCGACGGCGGCACGCGCACCGCAGCCATCACCGGGGCCTACGTGGCCCTCGCGGACGCGATCGAGTGGGGCCGCGAGAAGAAGTTCATCGCCCAGCGGTCGACACCCCTCATCGACTCGGTGGCGGCGGTCTCGGTCGGGATCATCGACGGCGAGCCGATGCTGGATCTCGCGTACGTCGAGGACGTCCGGGCGGAGACCGACATGAACATCGTCGTCACCGGCCGCGGGCTGTTCGTCGAGGTGCAGGGCACCGCCGAGGGTGCGCCGTTCGACAAGCGCGAGCTCGACGCCCTCCTCGATCTGGGCGTGGCCGGCTGCGCGTCGCTGCGCGACCTGCAGGTCGCGTCTCTCGCCGAACCGCGGTCGTGACCCACCGGATCGTCCTCGCGACGCACAATCCGCACAAGGTCGAGGAGTTCCAGGCGATCGTCGCGGCCACCCGGCCGGACATCCAGGTGATCTCGTACGACGGTCCTGAGCCGGTTGAGGACGGCGTCACCTTCGCCGAAAACGCCCTCATCAAGGCGCGCGCTGCCGCCGCCCACACGGGGCTGCCTGCCCTCGCCGACGATTCGGGCCTCTGCGTCGATGTGCTCGGCGGGGCACCAGGGGTGTTCTCCGCCTACTGGGCAGGACACGCGAAGGATGCCGCGGCCAACCTGAACCTGCTCCTGGACCAGCTGTCCGACATCCGCGATCCGCATCGCACCGGGCAGTTCGTCTCCACGATCGCGCTCGTGGTGCCGGGCCCTTCGACAGGCTCAGGGACCAGCTCCGAGCACGTCGTGGCGGGGATCTGGCCTGGCCGCCTCGCCGCCGCCGCCTCGGGCGCGGGCGGGTTCGGGTACGACCCGATCTTCATCCCGGACGGGCAGCCCGCGGATGCCGAGCGGACGGTCGGGGAGTGGTCTGCGGCGCAGAAGAACGTCGACTCGCATCGCGCGCGCGCGTTCGCGGAGCTCAGTCCGCTGCTGGCCGCGCTGTAGCCGCGAGACCGTCGAGGAGTTCGCGGACGACGATCGCGTAGTGCTCGTCGCTGCCGAATCGCGCCATGGCCCCGCCGGCGCCGAGGGTGTGCGGAAAGTCGGGGGAGGGTCCCGACGAGATCCGCTGCAGGCTCGGCACCGCCTCCGCCGCGCCGCGTGCGATCGAGAACGACACCCACCCGTAGTTGAGCGCGATGATTCCGCTGAAGGTCGCGACCGCGCGGTCTCCATCGACCCCGAGCCGATGCAGGTGGCTCAGCGCCTGCTCGCCGATCGGCAGGGCGTTCGGCCCGGGCAGCGGGTGCGCGATGAGCCCGGGGACGGCCCACGGATGCGCCAGCAGCAGGTCCCGGTGGGCGGTCGCGAAGGCGCGGAGGTCGTCGAGCGCGTCGGGTGTCACGGGCACCGCGGGCATCCGGCCGAGCACGCGATCGAGCAGTGCTTCCACCAGCTCCTCCTTGCCGGTGACGTGCCGGTACAGCCCCATCGGCGAAGAGCCGAGGTGGTCGGCGACGGCGCGGATCGTGAGCGCGTCCATGCCCGCTGACGCGACCGCTTCGGCCGCATCGAGGATCACCGGGACCGTCAGGGAGTTGCGGGGACGGCGGGGGTGCGGTTTCTCGGACATAAGGACCCTTCGCGACGGATTGCGTACAGTGTACGCACGGGTATAACGTACAGCGTACGCAATCTGTTCGTCCACTGGAGTCCCTCATGTCCGTTCTGCGCTGGCTGCCCACATTCCTCGCCTTTCCGCTCGGCGGGCTCATCGCACTCCTGCTGCTCGGATCGCCGCACTCGCCGTGGACCGCACTCGCCGGCGGCGTCATCGTCGGCGCGTCGATCGGCGGGGCGCAGTGGCTCGCTCTGGGCCGAGTGGCCGGCCCCCGCTGGCTCATCGTCACGACGGCAGCCGTCGCGGTCGGCGGGCTGCTGGCGTGGCTGCTCGTCGGTCCGCCGACGACGATGGCGGCCGGAGCAGTCACCGGACTGATCGTGGGCGCCGTCGTCGGCGCTGCCCAGGCTCTGGTTCTTCCGGCATCCCGACGCGCCCGCGTCATGTGGACCGCGACCGTGGCTCTGTCCTGGATTCTGGGCTGGGTTCTCACCGCGTTCGTGATCCTGGATCTCGACCGCGGCCCGTTCATCTTCGGAGCGAGCGGCGCAGCCATCGTGACGGTGATCACGGGCGTGGCGCTGCGGATGATCCTCGGTCGGCGCGTTCGTCCTCGGTCGGCCCAGGCCGCATCGGTCGCGCCGACGGGGGCGTGACCACATGCTGATCCTCACCGGCATCGTGCTGATCGTTCTTCCACTCGCGTTCAATGTCGCCTTCGCGGCCCTCGCAGCGCGCTTCGAATATCCCGACATCCTGCGGCGACCCACCGGCGAGGTCCTCGAGCGGTTCCGGGCGGGCGGGTCGTCGCTCGTCCTGCTCTGGTGGGTGTTCGCGATGACCGCCGTGCTGCTCGCGCCGACCGCGGTGCTGCTGTCTGCGGGGCTCGACGGTGCCGATCCCGCGCTTCTGGCGACGGCGACGGTGGTCGGCGTGCTGGCCGCCGTGACGCAGTTCCTCGGGCTCATGCGCTGGCCGTTCCTGGTGCCGTTCCTCGCGCGTGCTGACGCGGATCCGGATGCCACGCCCGCTCGCCGTGAGGCCGTCGACATCGTCTTCCAGGCTTTCCATCGTTATCTCGGTGTCGCCGTAGGGGAGCACCTCGGCTACCTCTTCAGCGGTGCGTGGACGATCCTGACCGGAATCGCCGTCATCACTTCGGGTGTCGTCAGCGGCTGGCTCGGGCTCGCCGGCGTCGTCGTCGGAGCGCTGCTGGTCGTGTGCTCGTTCGAGTTCGTCGGCGCCTTCGAAGACCGGGGCTGGCGCCTCGCCGGCGCCATCACGCCGTTCGTCTACATCGCCTGGTCGCTGTGGCTCATCGCCACCGGCATCGGGCTGCTGATCACGGCCGGCACCGCCACCGCCTAACGAGAATCGGTCTCATTCCCAACTGCGCGCGGGCCGATCCACGGCGCTGCGGGAGGCATAGCCTGGCGTCATGCACGACCACGCGTCCAGTGCGGGCGGGATCCGCTCCGCGAGCAATCGACGGCTGCTCGCCGGTTCGCTCGCGATCACGAGCACCGTCATGGTCGTGCAGGTGCTCGGCGCCATCTGGTCGGGATCGCTGGCGCTGCTCGCAGACGCGGTCCATATGCTGACGGATGCTGCGGCCCTCGTCATCGCGCTCATCGCAGCGGTCGTGGCGGCACGACCCGCCGACGACCGGCGCACTTTCGGCTTTCAGCGCGCCGAGGTGTTCGGCGCCCTGCTGAACGGCGCCATCCTGCTCGTGCTGTCAGTGTGGATCGCGATCGAGGCCGTGCGCCGGCTGCTCGAACCCGACCCCGCTGAGATCGCGGGCGGTGTCATGCTCATCGTCGCCGTCGTCGGCCTGCTCGCGAACGGCGGCGCGATGTGGCTGATGAGCGCAGCGCAGCGCACGAGCATCAATGTGCGTGGCGCGTATCTCGAGGTGATGGGCGATCTGCTCGGATCGGCCGTCGTCGTCATCGCGGCGATCGTGGTCCTCACGACGGGCTGGTCCAAGGCGGACGCGGCCGCTTCGCTTCTGATCGCTGTGCTCATCGTGCCGCGCGCGATCGGCCTGCTGCGCGAAGTCGTCTCGGTGCTGAGCGAGGCGACGCCGAAGGGCATGCATGTGCAGGAGATCCGCGAGCACATCCTGTCGGCGCCGGGGGTGGTCGATGTGCATGACGTGCATGTGTGGCAGCTGACCCGCGGTGCGCCGGTCTTCAGCGCACACGTCGTCGTCGACGAAGCGGCGATCGAGCAGGGTCGCACGGGCGAGATCCTCGCCGAACTGCAGGGGTGCCTCGCCCATCACTTCGACGTCGAGCATTCGACCTTCCAGCTCGAGCCGGCGGGCCACATCGAGCACGACGCGCACGCCTGAAGCCGCCGTCAGCTCTCGCGGACGACCTCGTCGGGGTGCTTGTCCGGTCGCAGCCCGCGCCAGCGCGAGTGGCGCAGGATGCCGTCGGGCGTGAATTCCGCGAACTCGACCTCGCCGACCAGCTCCGGCCGCACCCACAGGGCATCCGAGGCATCCGCCGCCGGAATCCCAACGAAGGGGTTCTGGTCGCTGCGAAGGGGTGTCAGCAGCTCGTCGAGCTTCGCGAGAGTCGAGTCGCTGAACCCCGACCCGACCCGTCCCGCGTACTGCAGCCCCGCCGGCCCGGGGATCCCCAGCAGCAGCGAGCCGATCGAACCGGTCCGCCCGCCACGCCCAGGGCGGATTGCGCCGATCACGACCTCCTGCGTGCGGGTCAGCTTCACTTTCAGCCACGACTCCGAGCGGATGCCGCGGCGATACGACGAACCGGGGTCCTTCACCACGATTCCTTCCAGGCCGAAGTCACGAGCGCCGGCGAGCGCGGCATCCACGTCGTCGAAGACGGGCGGGAGCACGATCGGGGCGATGGCATCCGCGGTCAGGCCTTCCAGGATGCTGCGACGCTCGGCCAGGGGGAGTGCGGTCACATCCGCTCCCGCGTGCGCCAGCACGTCGAAGAGGAAGTAGTGCACCGGCGTCCGCGGCGTTTCGCGCTCGATCTCGCGGGGCTTGGAGAGGTTCATCCGTTTCTGCAGGCGGGGGAAGCTCGGACGCCCCTGTGCGTCCAAGGCGACGATCTCGCCGTCGATGACAGCGGGTTCCGGTCCGAGCCCCGCGTCCACCCGGGTGAGCTCAGGATATTTCGCCGTGATGTCGTTGCCGCTCCGGGCGCGCAGGTGCAAGCGCCGTCCGTCCCACACGCCGACCGCCCGGATGCCGTCCCACTTGACTTCGACCCACGGATCCCAACGTCGAGCGGCATTGCGCGCGAGGCCCGGAGTGGCGGCCGTGGCGATCATGGGCTTCAGCTCCGCCTCGCGCGGCGCCCTTGCCTCATCCGCCTGCTCTGAGGCCTCGACCGGCTCTGCGTCCGTCTGCGGCCGGCCCGCGGCATCCGTCTTCATCCGATGCAGCAGCCACGTCGACTTCTCGCCCTCGCCGTCGGTGCGGATCAGGGCGAGCCGCACGCGTCCGAGCGGACCGCCCGGACGCCCCTCGGCGGTGAAGATCACCTCGTCGTCGCGCCACTTCTCGAGTTCGTAGCGGCCGTCGTCCCAGACCGTCATGCTTCCGGCGCCGTATTCACCGCGCGGGATCGTGCCCTCGAAGGTGGCGTACTCGATCGGATGGTCCTCGGTCTGGATGGCGAGGCTGTTCCGCTTGGTCGTGTGCGGGATGCCGCGGGGCACCGCCCAGCTCGCGAGCACGCCGTCTCGCTCGAGGCGGAGATCCCAGTGCAATGCGGTCGCGTGATGCTCCTGGATGACGAACCGCGGCAGCTCGCCCGCTTCGGTCGGAACCCCGTGCGCGCTCGACGGCACCGGCTCCGGGGTCTTGGCCGCGCTGCGCTTCGCGATGTAGGCAGCCAGGGGGCCATCCGGCGCGTCTCGCCCGCCGGTATGGAACCCGAGGGCCGCAAGCGGGTCGCCGATGGAGTCGACGCGCGCGAGCACCTCGTCGAAGAGCAGGTGCGCGAGGTTCGGGTCGTCGAGCTCGTCCCAGGTGCGAGGGGCTGCGACCGTCGGCCGCGACCGACCGCGCAGCGAGTACGGCGCGATCGTCGTCTTGGCGCCGTTGTTCTGGCTCCAGTCGATGAAGACCCGTCCCGGGCGCATCACCTTCGCCATCTGCGAGACGACGAGTTCGGGATGATCGGCTTCGATCGCGCGGGCCAGCTCCCGCGCGACCAGCGTCACCTGCTCGCTGGTCTGGGTGCCAGGGAGGGCGGCGTACAGGTGGATGCCCTTGCTGCCGCTGGTGACCGGGAAGAGTTCGAGACCCATGCCGTGCAGGATGTCGCGGGCCCAGCGCGCCACTTCCGCGCACTCGGCGAGCCCGACGCCGGGCCCGGGGTCGAGGTCGAGCACGATCCGGTCCGGGTTGCCGCGGCCGCCGTCCGCGTCGAAGCGCCATTGCGGGACGTGCAGCTCGAGGCTCGCGACCTGCGCGAGGTACACGAGCGTCGCGACATCGCCGATCAGGGGATAGTCCTTGGCGCCGGTGGAGTGCGGGATCGGCATCCGGTGCACCCAATCGGGCGCGCCCCGCTCGAGGTCCTTCGCGAAGAACGAGGACTCGGCGACCCCCTCTGGCCAGCGCAGGCGTGTGACCGGGCGTCCGACAACGTGGGGGATGAGCGCCGGCGCGATGCGCGAGTAGTAGTCGATCACCTCGCCCTTGGTGGTGCCGGTCTCGGGGTAGAGCACCTTCTCGAGGTTCGTCAGCCGCAGGCGACGCCCGCCGACGCGCACCACCTGCTCTTCCCCTGGCATGGGACCATCCTGCCCCGCGGACTGAGCATCAGGAGTAAAATCCCCCTCAGGGAAGAGGCGACGCAGCATGTTCGGCCGACGGATGGTTGCGCTCACGGCCCTGGCGGCCGCGCTGACGCTCAGTTCGTGCGCCCCCGAGACGGGGATGGAGCCATCCCCGAGCACCCAGACCCCGTCTGCCACGCCGTCCGGCGAGCAGTCGGAGACGTCTATGGCGGCGATCACGATCGAGCATCCCGCCGAGGGCGAGACGGTCTCCGTGCCGTTCACCGCGAACGGCACGTCGAACACCTTCGAGGCGACTCTGACCATCGACGTGGTGGATGCCGAGGGTCTCGCGCTGTGTGTCCGACACCTCACTGCGACGTCCGGAAGCCCCGACCGCGGTACGTGGCAGGGGGTGCTCGCGTTCCCCCCTGAGGAGGATCCGCTCCAGGCCACCATGCGCGCGTACACGTTCAGCGCGAAGGACGGATCAATGGTGGATCTCGTCGAGTTCCCGATCACCATCGCGTCGGATCGACCGAACATCATCGTGACGAGCCCGCGATGCGGCGACGTCTACGACGCCGGGGGACTGATCCTGCTCACCGGGACCGCGGCCCTCTTCGAAGCCGCGTTCACCGTCGAACTGCGCAATGCGAGCACAACGATCATGACGATCCCCGTCACGGCGGACGAGTGCTGTGTCGAGTCGCCGTTCTCCTCGAGTCTCACGCTCCCTGGCGACCTCTCGCCGGGCTTCTACGACATCGTGGCGTACAGCCTGAGCGCGAAAGACGGCACGGCGGAGAATGAGTTCATTGTGCAGATCGAGGTTCGCGGCTAGCCGTGGCGCCTGGGACAGGTGTGTACTGGTGAGATGAGAGCGATCTGGAAGGGCGCGCTGACGTTCGGGCTCGTCAACGTGCCGGTCAAGGTGTATTCGGCGACCGAGGATCACGACGTGCCGTTGCATCAGGTGCACAACACCGACGGCGGACGCATCCGCTACCAGCGCAAGTGCGAGGTCTGCGGCGAGGTGGTGGCCTACCAGGACATCGACAAGGCCTACGACGACGGGGAGCGCACCGTTGTGCTCACCCCCGAGGACATCGCCTCCCTGCCGGCCGAGCGCACCCGTGAGATCGACGTGGTGGAGTTCGTCCCGACCGATCAGGTCGATCTGCTGACGCTCGACAAGGCGTACTACCTCGAACCCGACTCCGCGTCGCCGAAGGCGTACGTCCTGCTGCGGCGGACCCTGGAGCAGACCGACCGCACGGCGATCGTGCGGTTCACGCTGCGCCAGCGCACGCGCCTGGCCGCACTGCGAGTGCGGGGCGATGTGCTGGTGCTGCAGACGCTGCTGTGGGCGGATGAGGTCCGGGATGCCGCGTTCCCGGCGCTGGATGAGCCGGTGCGCATCTCGGCGAAGGAGTTGGAGCTCTCGGCATCCCTCGTCGACAGCTTCGCCACCGACTTCGACCCCAGTGCCTTCGCCGACGAGTACCAGGACGAGCTGCGCACGCTCATCGACGCAAAGCTCGAGCAGGGCGACGCGCTCGACACCTCGGTCACGTTCGGCGAACCGGAGGAGGCTGCCGCCGGCGGCGAGGTGATCGACCTCATGGAGGCGCTTCGTGCGAGCGTCGAGCGGTCGCGCGCGGCGCGAGCCGATGCCGCAGACAAGCCCGCCGAGAAGAAGCCCGCGAAGAAGCCCAAGAAGCGGGCTACGGCGTAGGCGGAGCCTCGTCGGTCTTGTGACCGTGCTCGGGACCGCGCTTGAACACCTCGGGATCGAGCACCAGCTGACGCGCTTCGGTCTCGTCGGTCACGACATCCGCGCCCGAAGCGGCTTCCTTGCGCGCCTTCGCACGCTCCCGGAAGTAGTGCCACAGGGTCACCAGCAGCGTGCCGAAGACGGCTGCGAGCAGGATCAGGTCGATGTACTGCGCGACGAGGTCGCCGACTACGGGGATGAAGCCCAGCAGGTAGCCGAACATCGTCAGCCCGAAGCCCCAGAGCATCGCCCCCACGAAGTTGTAGAGCGTGTAGCGTCCGCGGGGCATCTTGCCGACGCCCGCTGCGACCGGCGTGAAGGTGCGGACGATGGGGACGAAGCGCGCCACGATCACGGTCAGGCCGCCGTAGCGGGTGAAGAACGCGTTCGTCCGCTCGACGTTCTTGACGCTGAACAGGCCGGATTCCTTGCGTTCGAAGACCGCCGGACCGCCCTTGTAGCCGATCAGGTAGCCGACCTCGCCGCCGAGGAAGGCGGCGAATGCAATCGACAGGGCGACGATCCACACGCTCACACCGAACACCCCGTTGGGGAACTGCTCGGTCGGGTGCGAGAGCAGCCCGGAGATGACGAGGAGCGTGTCACCCGGGAGCAGAAAGCCGATCAGAAGCCCGGTCTCGGCGAAGACGATGAAGCAGACGACGAGGAGGGCCCAGGGGCCGGCCCAGCCGATGATGGCGGCCGGATCGAGCCAGGGGATGAGGGCGAGTGACTGCAAGAGGGGGGTCCCGTCGGTCTAGGCGGTCGGCGGTCTGTTCGGTCGGGGTGGACGCGGAGCGTCGGCGTGCCGTGCGGAAGGTGGGACTTGAACCCACACGCCCTGGGGCACAGGAACCTAAATCCTGCGTGTCTGCCAATTCCACCACTCCCGCGAGTGCGTTCAGTCTACTGAGCGACCTGAGCAGCGGCTGGGGGCTGGCCCCCGTTCTTCAGCGCTTGATGCCGAAGAGGAAGTACGAGGCGGGGCCGATCCAGTTGATCAGGAGTGCCGGCGCCCACGCCGGCTTGGGTCCGCGCACTTCTTCGGCGGGGCGGTGGGCGAGGTCCCATGCTGCCAGGAAGGCGAACGTGACCTGCAGGATGCCCAGGAGGACGAGGCCGACGTGGCCGGCCGGCCCGATCTGGTTACCGGGGCTGTGCTCGTTGTGGTGCATCTGCTGATCCTCTCGTGTGGGGGCGCGCGTCCATCGTCGCACCTCACACGCCCGCTCGCACCGCCAGCGCCACCGCCTGGACGCGGGAGTGCAGGCCCAGCTTCGACAGGAGGTTCTGCATATGGGCACCGACCGTCTTGACACTGATACCCAGAGCCGTCGCGACCTGCTTCTGCGACATGCCCGAGGCGATGAGCGCGAGCACCTCGCGCTCCCGCTGGGTCAGCGTGGCGAGCCGGCCGAGATCGAGCGTCGCCTCGGCCGTGGTGACCGTCGCCCGGGCGGGGCTCGCCGCGCGACGACTGCGGTCGATCAGTCGGCGGACCCGCGCGAGGAACTCGTCGGTGTCCATCGCTTCGGCCGCGTAATCGTCCGCACCGATCAGCAGCCCCGCCACGACGTCGGAGGGCGCCGTTCGGTCGGCCGAGACGAGGATCACCGGGACGTCGGGGCCGAACCGATCTCGCAGCTCGCGCAGCATGCTGCATCCGCCGTCCTCGACCTCGAGGATCGCGACTATCGGTGCAGCCGCGCGAAGGGACGCCTGGGCATCGCCCGGATGCGCGAACGAGTCGGCGTCGACCCCCAGTCGTGCGAGCAGCCGCACATAGTCGGCTCGCACGTGGTCTCCGGTCACCACGAGTCCATATGCCCCATCGCCGTCGATGTGCACGTTCCCCTTCGAGACACCGCCTGCGCGGGGGGTACGCAGGCCCTAGGGATTTCTCCCCAGTCGTGATCGGGACATCTCCCGATGGTCGCTCCCCAGCGACGTCCATAGCGTAAGGCCATAGCCCGCGTCGGGGAAGGGCAAGTCCGGCGTGGAGCAGAACACACCTTGGGGAAGGGAAATTTGTCATGTCTACACGGATGCGGCGGCGTGTGCTTGCCGCGGGAGCGGCGGGCTGTCTCGCCATAGCAATGCTGATGGGAGCGGTGCCGGCTTGGGCTGCCTCCGGCCCGTACACCATCGACGGGAACGTGCCCGATGCGAACACGGCTGAACTGCCTGACGTGTTCGGCTCTGTGAAAGAACTGGGCCCGCTGAACTCGAACACCACGAAGATCGGCGTCATCCACAGCGATGCGGTGCCGACGCTGGGGCTCACCAACCCGAATGCGCAGGTCGACCTGCGCCGGGCGTGGCTCGACACCGCGAAGGACACCTCCACCAACCACGACTGGCTGTACTTCGCGTGGGAGCGCGATTCCAACAGCGGCAGCGGCTTCATCGCCTACGAGTTCATGCAGGACCTCGCGCCGGTCGGCTGCGCGTACGACACCGCGACCGAAGCGCAGCTAATCGCCAACTGCAATCCCTGGGCCAACCGCAAGGCCGGCGACTTCATGATCCTCTGGGATCAGCAGGGAGGCAGCCGGGACCTCTACCTGAGGACGTGGAGCGGCGTCGCGCCGAACTTGACTCTCAGCGCCCCATCACTGCTGAACGCCAACGTATCTGAGGCGAAATACAGCGCGGATGGATTCCGCGGTGAGGCTGCGGTCGATCTGACGGCGACCATCTTCGGAAACTCGACCGCGTGCCTGTCGTTTGCCAACACGATTCCGAGCACTGTGACGGGCAACTCCGATACCGCCGACTACAAGGACACGATCCTCAAGAACGCTCCACCGATCAGCAACTGCGACTCGACGACGACGACGACGCCGAAAACCGCAGCGGGCGGTGCCATTCCGGCGGGCGGACTGTCGATCGGCGGCGGCGTGGTCGGGGTGACGGACTCGGCTGTGGTCGGACTGGTCGGTGGCACAGCCGCTCCAGCGGGCTCGGTGGCGTTCACACTGTGCAAGGTCGACTCTCCGGCCTTGTGCACAGCAGCGGGCACCACGGTGGGGACGGTGAACCTGTCTGGGGCCGCATATCCGGTCACAGTCGCGTCTCCGGTTGCGTACGTGACGTCAGCAGGTCGGTACTGCTGGCTCGCCGTCTTCAGCGGCGACTCTGCGCACGGCATCCCCGGCTCCAGTGACTCGTCAGTGACTGAGTGCTTCACCGTGAATCCGGTGGTGGCAGGTTTGGCGACCACCGCTGGCCCGGACGTCAACCTCGGCTCGGCGGTGACGGACTCGGCCACGCTGAGCGGGACCGCCACGCAGCCCGCTAATCCGGTCATCAACCTGACCGGCACGGGCGGCGCTCCAGCCGGAGGTACGATCACGTTCAAGTTGTACGGGCCGAACAACTGCACCACTGTGGTGAACTCGCCGCTGGCGCCGGTCACGGTCAGCGGGAACGCCACATACAACGCGCCGTCGTTCACCCCCACCGCGGCCGGCACCTACCACTGGGTCGCCGTCTACAGCGGGAGTTCGCCGAACACGACCGGCCTCACCCACAACGCCACGTGCACCGACACCGATGAGGACGTGATTGTCACTTCGGTGCCCTCGACACTGTCCAGCGCTCAGAAGTGGGTGCCGAACGACTCGGTGACCGTCTCTGCCCCTGCGGGCAGCGGCAACCTGGCGGGTACCGTCGACTTCGAGCTGTTCGCACTGGCGAACTGCGGCGGCGCGGCGATCTACACCCTGATGGACGTGCCAGTGGCGGGAGTCTCACCGCAGACGGTGTCGACTGCCAACACGACGGCTCAGCTGGCGAGTGGGGCGTTCTCGTGGCGGGTCAACTACGACAGCACCAACCCGGCGCAGCGGGACATCGCGCCCACCTGCCACGAGGCATCGGGGCTGACCGTCACGAACGGGGGCTCCGTCAACAGCGGTTCGTGACATGAGGGCATAGTGACGCACGATGGCCGGGGCGCGCCTCCCCGGCCATCGTCGCGCTCGGCTGTGGATAACTTCCGGCTGCGTGATACCCGCCTTGCGAGGATGCTCCGGTGAGTCCCACCGCCCTCGCTCCCGCCACCCTGGCGCCTGCTGTCGTGGTGGCCGAGCGGGTGCGGGAGCGACTTCGCGCCGAGCGCACCGACCCGGCCCGCGACCTGGAGCTCGCGACCCAGATCGTGCGCGCCGAGGTGAGGCGTCACAACGACTTCGCTCTCGCCCGCGGGCTGAGCGTGGTGGACGACGAACCGGCCTGTGTCCGCGAGGTGCTCGCCGCCGTCGCCGGGTTCGGACCGCTGCAGCCCTACCTCGACGATCCGACAATCGAGGAAGTCTGGCTGAACGCACCCGATCGGGTGTTCATCGCCCGCGGCGGCGTCGCCGAGCGCGTGCCGCTCACCCTCACCGACGCGCAGGTGCGCGATCTGGTCGAGCGCATGCTGCATTCCACGGGTCGCCGCGTGGATCTCAGCCAGCCGTTCGTGGACGCGTCCCTACCGGACGGCAGCCGGCTCCACGTCGTCATCCCCGACATCACCCGCCGCCACTGGGCGGTGAACATCCGGAAGTTCCTGCCGGCGTTCCGAGACCTCGACCGCCTCGTGGCCGCCGGATCGCTGGCGCCGGCCGCCGCGCGACTGCTGCGGGACGCGATGCACGCGGGACGCAGCATCCTGGTCTCGGGTGCGACGCACGCGGGAAAAACCACGCTTCTCGGCGCACTCATCGCAGCGTGCCCGCCGGATCACCGGATCGTCACCGTCGAGGAGACGTTCGAGCTCGCCGTGGACGCTCCGGACCTCGTGTCGCTCCAGGGACGGCAGCCCAGCCTGGAAGGCACGGGCGAGGTCACCCTGCGCCGGCTCGTGAAGGAGGCGCTGCGCATGCGGCCCGATCGCCTCGTCGTGGGCGAGGTGCGCGACGCGGAGGCGCTGGATCTGCTCCTGGCGCTGAATACGGGAGTTCCAGGGGCCGCGACCATCCACGCGAACTCGGCACGCGAGGCCCTCGCGAAGCTCTGCGCGCTGCCCCTGCTCGCCGGGCGCAACATCGATGTCGAGTTCGTGCGACCGGCGGTCGCGGCATCCGTCCATCTCGTCGTGCATTGCGAGCGCGACGCGACGGGGCGTCGCCGAGTCGTCGAGATCGTCGAGCCGACGGGTGTCGTGGAAGGCTCGATCGAGGCGGCAACCCTCTACCGGGCGGATGCGGCATGACCCTCCTGTGGGGTGCTGTGCTCGCCGCCGGGCTCCTGCTGACGCTCTCGCCGTGGCTCTGGCCCGCAGGCGAGGCGCGCGCGGTCCGCGCCTCGACCGGCCGACTCGTACGGCTGCTCGAGGAGGCGGGCCTCGGACATCTGCGGCCCGCTGCGGTGGTGGCGATCGCCGCCGGCACCGCGGTCGGCGCAGCGGCGGTCACCTTCCTCGTCATTCCCGTTCCCGCGCTCGCGGGCGTCGCCTTCACCGCCGGCGCACTCGCGCCCTTCGTATGGCTGCGTGCCCGCCACTCCCGGATCATGCGGGCGCGACGCGCCCTCTGGCCCGACGTCTGCGACTTGCTCATCGCGTCGGTGCGTGCCGGGATGTCGCTGCCGGACGCCGTGTCGGCGCTCGGAGATTCGGCACCGAGTGCGCTGCGGCCGGCGTTCGTGGGGTTCGCCCGCGACCTCGCGGCATCCGGTCACTTCGATTCGAGTGCGCTGCGGCTGAAGGCGGCACTGGCGGATCCGGTCGGGGATCGCATCATCGAGACGCTCCGGATGGCCCGGCAGGTCGGCGGCACGGAGTTGACGCCGGTGCTTCGTGCGTTGGCGACGTCCGTGCGGGCGGACGCGACGCTGCGGTCCGAGGTGGAGGCGCGTCAGTCCTGGATCCGCGGGGCCGCGGTGCTGGGTGTGGCCGCGCCCTGGGTGATCCTCACAATGCTGGCGCTCCGCCCTGAGGGCGCCGAGGCCTATGCGAGCCCGGCCGGCATGGGCCTGATCCTCGCCGGCGCCGCGCTCTCGTTCGTGGCGTATCGGGCGATGCTGCGCATCGGTCGCCTCCGCGAACCGCGGCGGTGGTTCGCATGATCGCCATGGACACCACGCGCATCGCCATCGCCGTCGTGCTCGGCGGCGGGTTCGGGCTCGGCGTCGTCCTGCTCCTCTCGCTCGCTCCACGCTGGGGCGCGCACAGCCTCTCCCATCGCATCGCCCCGTACATCCGCGATGTCGCCGACGTGCCGGGCTTCGGTCCGGCTGTGGCGGCGATGCCATCGTCGGCGGGCGCAGGCCTTCGCGCCCTGGCCGATCGCGCCGGGCACCTGCTCGGCGGCACCGAGTCGCTCGAGCGGCGGCTGAATCAGGCGGGATGGACGGTGGATGCCGCGACCTTCCGTGCCCGCCAGCTCGGCTGGGGCATCGGCGGCTTGGGCGCCGGCGCGGTGGCTGCCGTCATGCTCGCGCTGCTGGGGCGCTCGTCCGGGGCACTCGTGCTGCTCGCACCGATCGCGGCGCTGACCTTCGCCCTCCTCTTCGACGCGCATCTGACTCGGGCAGCTCGTGCACGGATCGCGCAGATCGAAGAGGAGCTGCCCACCGTCATGGAGTTCCTGGCGCTGTGCCTCTCAGCGGGCGAGGGCATCCTCGACTCGCTGCGTCGGGTCGGCGAAGTCGGCGCGGGCGAGCTGACCGGTGAACTCCGGGGCGTCGTGCTCGCGGTCAGCACCGGCTCGTCGCTGTCTGGTGCACTTTCCCGGCTCGCCGCACGACTGGAGATCCCCGCGCTCTCCCGCGCCGTCGATCAGGTCGTCGCAGCGATCGATCGCGGGGCGCCGCTGGCCGATGTGCTGCACGCCCAGGCGCTCGACGCCCGAGAGGACGCCAAGCGCTCCCTCATCGAGCAGGCCGGTCGCAAGGAGATCTGGATGCTCTTCCCCCCGAGCAATGACCTTGCATCTATCTGAGATATTTCAGCTGCCCACCGACACCGAGACGATGACCGCGCCGGCGATGAGCGCCACGATAGCGAACAGCACGAGCAGACGCACCCACCACCGATGCCTCGACGGGGTCGGGTCGGTCTCCAGGTAGAACTTCACCCGGTGACCTTCCAGGCCGTACCGTCCGAGACCTCGCTGATCTGCCGGACCCACTTCGTCCCGTCGCTCACGTCCACGACCCACGTAGACCAGTTCGTGCCGTCTGAGACCGATATGCCGCCCGTCGTCGTCAGTTCGAGGTTCACGGACCAGGGACCGTGCCCGACCGCGTTGTTCGCCCGCATACGGACGTAGTACTTCGTGCCTGGCTTCAGGTGGTCGAGGATTTCGAGGCCGTTCGACCCTGCCGGGTACGCCCGCTGTTCCTTCACCGCGAACGTCGGGTCCGTCCCGTACTCACAGTCGTAGGCGGTGAGCGGGGTCCCGCCCGTCGAGGACGGCCAGTAGCCGAACGAGATACGCGCCGAGGTCGGCGTGATCTGGTCGGCTGGTGCCATCCATCGCACCGGGTCCGGGGGCGCTGTCGCGGGCGGTGGCGTGTACCGGCTGATGTACGCCGAGTGATCCGCCGCACCGCCGAGGCCACTGGTCCCGGTGGCGTTCTGGTGGAACGTCACGGTCTGCCCACCGGACACGCCCCACGATCCGAGCAGACGTTCCCGGAAGCCTGAGTTCAGCGTGGTCGTCCCGCCGACCGGCGACCCGTTCACGACGCCGGACCAGGTGTACCCGCCGACGAACGTCGCGCCATCGGAGCAGAGAATCCAGTACTCGACTGTCGAGCCGGTGTCCCTGATCCGCATGGTCCCGGCGCTGCCGACCCGCTTGTCGTAGTCGGTCATGGCATCAGGCCGGGTGAATCCAGACGCGCCCCGCCGCGTGAGCGGGAGCGGCGGTCTGGACGTAGATGTCGATGGTCGGACTCGTCCGCTTCGCCCGCTGCGCGATGAAGTCCCTCGTACGGTTGATTTCGTCCTCGCCGTTCTTCACGAGGTCGCCCGAGGGGACCACCGGCATCCCCGCCGCGATTGCGTCGTCGCCGATGGCGAACGGCGTCGGGGTCTCGCCGATCTTGGTCTTGCGCTTCTCAGCCATGCCAGCCTCCTACGGCCATACGAATGTGTCCCAGGTCCCCGCGACGTTGTCCCAGGTCGTGACCTCGTTGCCCGCGTCCCACGAGCCGGGAGGCACGTCGATGAGTCCTCGCGTCCCGAGTTCCATCAGCCCGTCGTCGCCGAGGCTGAAGCGAACCAGCGCGATCTTCCCTCGGGTCTGACCGGCGACCGGGAGCGTGATGGACGCCTCCATGCCGGGAGTCGTCGCCCAGTTCGGGAGCGCCACGACGTTCTGGGTCCGCCCGGTGCCCGAGCGTCGAGCGAGGATCGCCGCCGCCGCGCCGGGTCCCGGATACGGGCGCTCGTACTCGACCACGAAGACCTTCGAGGGAGTGCCCGCCGAGTCGTACGCGACCTTCTCGGCGAGCGTCGTGGCGTCCTTCCATCGGTAGATGACGACGACGCCGGTACAGAAGATGTCGGCATCCTCACGGCTGATGGTGTCGCCGCCGTCCACGGTGTTGAAGCCAGCCGTGGTGATGACGCCCGGAAGAGAGTACTCGCCAGGCTTCACCAGCCGCCAGACGCGCTTCTCGTCACAGAACAGGCGAAACCCTGCCGGGGTGTTCAGCGGCTCGAGGAAGTCCCACGCGGTCACGCCGGGAAGCCACACCAGCGCCTCGGGCGGGCGCGTGACGAGGGCCGTCCGCTTCGAGGACGACTGGTTGGGCGTCCCGTTCCAGTCGTACGCGTACAGCGCCGTGTCCGTCGAGTCACCGTCGAACCAGTCGAACTGAGGGTCGAGCACCATCGGCTCGGACACGTCCCACGGCGTCGGCGAGGGCCGGTCGGGATCGGGCGCGGGAAGCAGGGTCGCGACCGGGGTCTCACTGAAGCGATGGGCGGCGATGTCGTAGGTGTTCCCGTTCGCCCACGTCGTCGTCGTGTACCAGTAGCAACCGGCCCGAGTCGCGCCAGCCGGTGCCGTGCCGACCACGCGGACCTTCGTCCAGACGTTCGGCTGAAGCGTGACGGGCGTGCCCGACGAGGCACCCGATCCGCCCACCGCCCACTCGATGGCCGGTGTGATCGTCTTCGTGACGGACGACCGAAGCCAGACCTCGGACGTGTATGACTTCCCCGGCGTGACGACGACCGCCGTGCTCGGGGGCGGTGCCGTGTTCTCCCCGCCGATGTTGAAGATGCCGCCAGTGAGTGCCGTCGTCCCGAACGTGGTCCGCCCGAAGTAGGACACCGGGACGCCAGGGGGACCGCCCGCTATGCGGACCAGCGCGGTCGCGTTCCAGCCGAGCCAGCCCGCCGTGTCCGCTCGGAAGCCACCGTTCGGCTGAAGGTTCACGCCGTCCACGAGCGGGCGAACGTCGGCGTCCCCGCCCTCGGGCGCGAGGCTCGCGCCGATCTTCGACAGCACGTAGTTGTTGATCGAGCGAAGGGACGCGTACAGCCCGGTCGCGCCGTTGTCCACGACCAGCGCGGCGTAGTCCTGAAGAAGCGCCTCGTCGGTGGCGAGCACCAGCGAGACCGACCGCCCGTTGTCGCCGATGTCGCGGGACCTCAGCCCGAGGTTGAATGTCCTGGTCGATCCGGCGACCTCGTCGCCCGCCGTCACGATCACCCGCACATCCTGACGCGGGTCCATATCGTCCAGCCCGAGGTCTTCGGTCCTGGGGATGTCGATGTTCGCCCCGCCGTACGGGATCGCCAGCGCGTCGAGCACCAGTTCGCCGCCCGCGACGGTGTGCGTCTGGCCCTGGACGGTGATCGTCGCCTTCGGCTTGAGGTAGGTCGTCACGGATTCACCGCCTGGAAGCCGATGGAGACGATGAACAGTTCCAGCGTGTCCTCGTCCAGTCGAAGCGTGACATCACCGTCCACCACGTACGTCATCGACACCGAAGGTCGGTCGGTCTCGACCAGCGTGAACGCGCTGCGCGCCTCGTGGAGCGCCGCACACTGGAACGCCGAGGGTTCGTCCGGGTAGAGCAATTCCAGGACGCCTGAGCGGGGCCGGGGCGCGACGAGGCTAACGGCGATGTCGCCGCCCACGAGGTCGTGGATGATGTTCCGGCTCGTCCACAGGGTCTCGTATGGCGAGAGGACGGTGAGCGGCGAGGTCGTGCCGGCGCCGTTCGTGGCGGTGATGGTGGCGGTCATATCGGCTGCCTCGTTCCTGGCTTCACCAGCACGGCCGGGACGTACACCGTGGGCGGTCGGTAGTTCCGAAGCTGACTGTCGATCCCCGACGTGCTGGTGGCAGCGGTGATCGTCGCGGTGCGCGACTTCGAGGCGACGGCGTCGAGGTCCTGGCTCGCCTTCGTCGTGTCGGCCTTCGCGGTGATCTTCGCCTCGTACTTCTTGTCGGCGACGGCCTTGATGTCGGTGGTCGCCTTCGTGGTGTCGGCGACCGGCGTGACCTTCGGCTTGATGCTCGCCGCCGAGGTCGTGAACATGTCCCACGCGCTCTGCTTCGGCGGTTCGACCGTCGTCGGGACGTTCAGCACGGGTGCCCCGAAGCCCTTCACGATCCCCTCGGCGTTCGCCTTGCCCGACGCCTCGCCGTTCGCTCGAGCGAGCTCGATGGCCCGCGCCTGGTCGCCAGCAGAGGCAGTCTTGAAGGACGTGATGTAGGCGAGGCCCGCCGCCGCACCCTGGGATGCGAACACGCTCTTCGCTTCCTCGGCGATCTCGGGCGGCAGGGTGACGATCTGCTTCTTGAACTCGTTCGCATCCGCGACGGTCTTTTCGCCGTCGGCGAGGTACGCGCCCCAGTCGAAGGACGAGACGCCCTCCTCGTTCGTGACCCAGTAGTCCGAGGCGTCGGCGATGGCGTCCTGCCACGCGCCGCTCAGGTCCTCGATAGCGGCCTTCTCGTCCTCAGCTGCCTGGATCGCCGCGAGCGCGGCGTTCATGCCCGCGTCAGCCTGACGTTCGGCGGCGGACTTCACCTCGCCGCGAAGGTTGATCTGCTCGTTGAGGTTCTTCAGGACATCCTTGCCCGCCTCGTACTCGGCGATGGCCGCGGTCTGGGCGTCCAGGCTGTCCTGCGTGAGATTCTGGCTGTGAGCCAGGACCGCCGCGTTCTTGCGGGCGAGCAGCACGTCCACCTGCGCCTGAACGGCGTCGGTGTACTGCTTCAGGACCGGCGTCGAGGCGGCGAGGACCTTCTGGATGTCGGTGGTCGGGCGACCGATGGCCTTCAGCCCGTCCTCCCACTCTTCGAGCTTGCTCGGGTCTTCCTCCCAGAACCAGCGCTTCGGGTTCGCCTTCGTCTTGTCCAGGTCCCGGATGGTCTCCTTCACCTGTTCGGCTGTGGTGATGAAGACGCTCGGGTCGATGCCTGCGTCCAGGGCCGTGCTGACGGCATCCACAGCCTTCGTGCGGAGTTCGTCGGCCTTCTCAGCTGCCGCCTGCGCGTCGGCGATGAACAGGCCGAGGGCGATGGATGCCGCGCCCAGGGCGAGTCCGATGGGTCCCGACATCGAGGCGGCGAGACCGCCGAGGGTGCCCTGAACCAGATCCGCCGCCGAGGACATGTCGCCCGAGAACGACGACGCGACCTCGCCGAAGTTCTGCTTCGCCTCGTCCTTGAACTCGCCGGTCGTCTTGGTGACCCTGTGGATGGAGTCGTCGGCACCGTCGCCGATCTTGGCCGACGCCTTCTGGGCATCTTTCGCGGCCTTCGCGATGTCCTCGTAGTTGTCCACGATGGACGCGGCGGTCTTGTCGCCGTGCTTCGCCAGATCGTCGAGTTCGTCCGTGACGTCCTCGACGGACTCCGCGCCCTTCTTGAACGACGAGAGGAACGACCGCACATCGGCGACCAGGCTGATCTTGATAGCCGCCATCGGTTACTTCCCCTCCAGTGCGTCGTGCGTGAGTTTGATGACGGTCTGGACCCACAGGCTGATGAGCCGGGGAGCGACCTCGGCAAGTGCCGGGTACACCACGTAGCCGCCGCGCCGGGTGGTCGGGATGCCGCGGCCCTTCTTCGATCCGAACTCGTACGCCTTGCCGAGTCGGATCGGCGAGCCGCCTCCCGAGAGGACCGGCCGCTTCTGGGTGGCCGCCGTCAGCGTGATGCCGTTGTTCGAGGCGGTGACGCGGGCGGTGTTGACCAGCATCCGGGTCTGCTGCTCGATGGCCGGCCGCCGCTCGAGCTCCTGCCGCCAGACCGACGCCCCGACCGTGCGCGTCTGCTTGCGGATCGAGGATTGGATCTCACGCGGGGCGACCTGCATGGCGAGCACCGTGGCCTTCAGATGGGCGCTCTCGCGCACACTGATGAATCCCACGGTGCTCGCCCACTCTCAGGACTTGCGAGCGGCGACGCCGCCCGCCGTGTACGTCGGCACCGGTTCGCCGACGATGCCGAGGCTCACGGTTGCGGTGGCCACCGAGTCCACGTCGCCACCGATGGCACCGGGAGCGACAGCCACTGTGCCGGCCCACGACGTCGAGCCGATGCCGGTCTGGCCGGTGGTGTCGTCGGGGTTGAGGGTGAAGGGGACGGTCTCGCCCTTGTGCTCGAACAGCCAGCGCGAGAGCGAGGTCTCGTCCGACCAGTCCTGGGCGTAGGTGAGTTCCAGCGTGTAGGTCGTCGCCTGCGGGAACGTGTAGACCGCCGAGGGCTTCAGGCCCTTGAAGTCCGTGGTCCCCGAGGACGGCGTGATCGTCGCGGTGCTGATCGCCTTCGCGAAGTCATCCGTCCCGAGGTTGATGATGGCGTTCCTCATGATGAAGGGACGCACGTCGATTTCAGCCATTGGTCTGCTCCTTCCGAGAGCGGGTCTTGCGGGTGGTGGTGCTCGGAGTGAGCGGTGGAGCAAGTTCGCTGGACTGGGCGATGGTCCAGCAGCTGATGTCGTAGGCGAGGCCGATCCCGCCGGGGCCGATCACCTTGTCGGCGGTGTCCCAGGCGAACCAGTCGAGGGTGTTCAGGTCGGCCAGGAGCGCCGGGACGAAGTCGTCCAGCGCCGCCTCGGACTTCGACGGATCGGCGCTCGGGTGGACGACGGTGAGGACGTAGTTCACTCGGAACGCGGCCCGCTTCGCCTCGTCGAGCGGGAGCATCGACAGCTGCTTGAACATCACGGTCACGGCGTCCAGGACATCCACGTTGTCCTGGTAGGGGATGACGTGAGTGCCCGCCGGCACCGCCGCGCTGATCGCCGCGAGCAGGGTGGCGCGGGCGCTCATCGAACCACCGGCTTCGCTCGCTGAGGTCGGATGATCGCCTTGACGGTCCAGTCCATCGGGAACGGTCGGAAGACGAAGCCCTCGTCCCCGATGCCGCCCGTGGACGGGTCGGACTTGACCGCGTTCCAGACGTTCCGGGTCTGGCTCAGCTGCGCCAGCCGGTAGTTGTCCGGGACCTCGCCGCCCGCCGCGATGGCGTCGGCGGTGGACTGCGGGCCGTACGCGAGCACCTGGTTCGCCGCGTTGTTCAGGTACAGCTGCAGGAGCTCGTCGTCGTCGGGGGCTTCCCGCCACCAGTCACGAGCCTCGTCGAGAGTCAGCCATCCGGCCACGGTTCACCTCCTCAGGTGTGGACCCCGGTCGGCGGTTTGGGATGCTGGGGAAGCCCGCCGACCGGGGATCGATCACTTCTTCGACGCCTTGGCCGACTCTTCGACGCCTTCGACGACGTCCTCGAGGACGCCTGCAGCTGCGTTCTTGACGATGACGTTCGGGTTCGTCACGCCCACGGCGATGTAGCCGAAGAACGCGTTGTCCACGCCACCGAGGACGAGGTCGGGAGCCTCGACGCGGATCGGGACGCCGGGGAGCTCCCACGCCGTCGCGCCGCCCTTGTCGCCCACGATGATCGCGCCCGGTGCGAGGCGAGCGTCGGGGACGATGGCGAACGACGTCGCGCCGCTGGTCGAGCCGCCTTCGAGTCCGAGGGATGCCGAGAAGTAGTCCAGGGCGTCCTCCCGAGGTGTGGCGAGCACACCCTTGAAGATGTCCGGGGCGACGAGCGACCACGACGGAGTGCCGCCGCCAGCGACGACCGCGAGAGCGCCGTCCACGATGTCGAGCAGACCGGTGTTCACCGTGTTCGCCGGGTCGGGCGTGTAGACCGTCGCGCCCGCCGTGACCTGCGTGAGCGCGTACGAGTCCGACAGTTCAGCGTACGAGTCGATCATCGCGTCGGCGTACGAGTTGATGACGTCGGTCTGGCCGAAGTGGTAGTACTCGACGGCGAGGTCGTGACCGCCAGCGAAGCGGACGCCCGCGAACTGCCTCGGCTCGACGGTCGGAGCGTTCGAGGGGATGGGCGTCTTGTTGCCCGCCCAGGCGGCCATTGCGGGCTTGATGCCCCACACCCAGCCGGTCGCCGAGAGCGAGGTGAGAGTGCCCGACGTGAGCAGCGGGATGATCTTCCGCTGAAAGCGCCGGCCCTGCCACAGTTCGCCGAGCCAGGTGCCGGGCATGAGCGCGTCGGTGACGAGACCGCCGACGCCGTCGTACTTCACGTTCGACAGCGCGAACAGCCCGACCTCGGCCGCCGCCTGCGCGTACGGCATCAGGTCCGAGCGGTCGCCGGTGGAGCGGGCCTTGTTCAGAGCCGAGAAGAACCCGGCCTTGGTGAGCGCGGGTGCCTCGGCCTTGCGCCGCGACGCCTGCATGGATGCGGGAGCGATGGCTTCGGCCACGGCGTCCTCCTCTGTCTCGTCCGGCTCCTCGTCCGGCTCTTCGTCCTCGTCGGCGGATGCCGGCTCGGTGGTCTCGATGGGTTCGGTGCCCTCTTCGGTCTCGGTGCCGATGAGCGAGAACAGCCCCACGGCGGTGCCGTCGAACGCGGGCTGCTTCGTCACGGCGGCACCGGCCAGTCGGCCCACACCGACGTCGCCGGGGAGTCGCCGCAGGTCGTCGATCTCCGCGGAGAAGAACGCGGTGCTCGCGTGCTCGGCCAGCCACTCGTCGCCCTCTTCGGTCTCGGCGATGCGGAACTCGGCGACGATGCCCTCCTCGGCATCCGTCAGCGCGACGGCGCGACCGATGACGTGGAAGCGCTCGTGCTCGTCGTTCAGGCCGATGACGATGGGGTCGCGAGGGATGGCGACGTTCCCGCGAGGGAACGTGATGGGCTTCGTCTGCGACGCCGACGTGCCCTTGCTCTTGACGTTCCAGGGGAGCAGGACGCCGCGAGCGGTGCGCGTCGCGGTGTCGATGCTGAACAGTCCTGCGGTCATGCTGACTCTCCGTTCGATACGAGCTTCTGCGCGGCCTTCTCGCCGATGGCTTCGCCGACCACTGCCGCCGCGTCCTGGATGGCCGGGTGTCCGGCCTGCGATGTGATGACCGGGCCGGGAGGCTCGGTGTACGCCGACCCCCACGCGAATCGGACGATCTGCCCGATGGGCACCACGTCGTCCTGACTCAGCCGGTCCTCGATGGGCCGTGCCCAGTACGGCACCGTGAGGGTGTCGAGGCTGGACTGGTTGCCCTCCTGGGTCTGGTACGTCAGCGAGGCCGTGGCCGTCGAGGCGTCGAGCAGCGAGCCGGGGATCTGGAAGAACGCGGCGATGTCGAGGCGGCTCGCGTTGCGGGCCTCGATGAACATGTCCGGGCTGTACTGACCGAGCGCTCGCGCCTCGATGCTGTGCGGCGTGTACGCGATGCCGCCGGTCTCCGACGCACGAGCAGCTGCCCAGTCGTCGACGACCTCCTGCGCCTCCTCGGGGAGCATCCCGGAGTCGATGGTCTCGTGAAGTTCGATCATCGGGATGGGGTTCTTCGCCCGCGTCACCCACGAGCGCTCCAGTTCGGCAGCACCGGCGAGGGTGCGCGTGGCGGTCGCCAGCAGGCCCTCACTCGGGCCGGGGATCAGCAGTACCTCCGACTCGTCGGCCGGCACGAAGTGGCCGTCCTCATCGAGCAGGCAGACCCGACCGGCCTCGTCGATCTCCCAGTCGTCGAACGGGATGTGCCACGCTTCGAGGATGGGTCGGAGGCCAGAGGAGACCGCACCGCGCTTCGTACCCCAGCACGAGATCCCGTAGAAGATGTGGTCGTCGATGGTGTTTGCCATCCGACGCCACGGACCCTGCCAGCCAGGCACGCGGAACAGCCAGAGCGGCTGGACGGGAAGCTCGTCACTGCCTCGGTAGCCGATGAGTGGCTTGTCGGCGATCAGCGAGAGCAGGATGCCGCGACCGCGCTGGACGCCGGGGATGCTCATCGCCTGGTCGCGGGTGATCAGGACACCGGCGAGACCGAAGACCTCGGCGTACGGGATGGCGGTCAGGCTGCCCTGCTGCCACGGCGACGGCATCGAGATCCGGTTCTTCCGGTACGAGGTCAGCCGACCCGGGTTCGGGGAGGTGACCGACTCACTGCGCGAGTTCAGCCACGCGAGTGTGCCCAGTCCACCGAAGCCCATGTGCGAATCCTACCGCTGAACAGGGCTTTCATTGTAGGAAACCTACAACGCACGGCGTAGCCTCGAAGTGGAACCGCACCCGTCCCGCGAATCCCGGAATGGATAGACGCCCTAGGGACCGTTCGCCAATTGGCGAATGACCCCTACAGCGCCAACTGAAACCGGGATTGGCGGGACACCCCCCGAACGGAGGCCCTCCTTTGAGCGTCAGCGACACCCCC